>JAUHWX010000143.1 GCA_030427285.1 Bacteroidia bacterium | reverse complement strand
TAGCTAAGCCACCGATAATGTTGGTAGCATGACCTGTAGAAGATTGTTGAATAATACTGTTCACCGGCTTTTTACCCATAGAGGTATAAAATTCGGTAATCCAACTCATCAAAGCCCCAACAATGGAGCCTACCAGAATAGCCCAGAAAACATCAAGGTTAGAGAAATCATATCCTCTCAATGAAAGGCTTTCAGGAAGCATCCAAAGACAAAGTGGATAAGAAGCAATCACTACCATGATAATGGATGACCAGTTTCCAATATTTAGTGCGTTTTGTACCGAGCTGTTTTCACCGCTAATACGAACAAACATCATGGAGATTATTGAAAAGATAAGCCCCATCCCTGCGATTACCATTGGTAAAAGGATCGGTGCCATTCCATTAAAGTTATCAGCCGAAGCAATCTCCTGACCCAAAACCATGGTTGCCAAAATAGTAGCTACGTATGACCCAAAAAGGTCAGCGCCCATACCGGCCACATCACCTACGTTATCACCCACATTATCAGCAATAGTTGCAGGGTTTCTAATATCATCTTCAGGAATACCGGCCTCTACTTTACCCACAAGGTCAGCCCCTACGTCAGCAGCTTTGGTATAAATACCTCCACCCACACGGGCAAAAAGTGCAATAGATTCAGCTCCTAATGAAAACCCTGCCAATACTTCGATGGCTGTTTTCATTTCGTGGCCGGTCATCAATGCTCCTTCTGGCACAAACATATTATAGAATACGATGAAAAGGCTACCCATACCGATAACGGCAAGGCCGGCAACACCAAGCCCCATCACCGAGCCTCCGGTAAATGAAACTTTAAGAGCCTGCACCAAACTGGTACGTGCGGCTTGGGTGGTTCGTACATTAGATTTTGTAGCGATGCGCATACCTATAAATCCCGCCAAGGCAGAAAGTATGGCACCAATAACAAATGATATGGCGATAACCGGACTTGAATGCTCTACCAAAGTACCTGAGTAGCCTAAAAGAATGGCTGCTATAATTACAAAATAGCTCATTACTTTCCACTCTGCTTTGAGGAAAGACATCGCGCCATCGGCTATGTAGCCAGCCAATTCTTTCATATTAGCATCTCCAGCATCTTGCTTAGATACCCATGCTGACTTAATAAGCATTACAAGAATTCCAACAACCCCTAAAGCAGGGATTAGATAAAGTAACCAATCGTTCATATTCGTGTTGTTAATTTAGGTAGGGCAAAACACCCGTGATTATGAAATTAGAAAGCCTCCCGGATTTTCAGGAGGCTTTCAAATGTAAAAGAAAATTTGATAGTAGTGCAGCTAGCTTAGAATTCGGTTGCACATATTTCTCCTTCCCTAAATCCACATATTGGAAGTGTTTAGAAATTAGCTTATAAGAAATCGCTGCAATAAAACTTCTTACCCAAAATTCAGAAAAGCCTGTTGAATTTAATTTAGTCTTAGATATCAGCTTCTAATTCTCGCTCAAAATAAACTACATCCTTGTGATCCAAATCCTCCTGAATTTTACAATAGTAAATTCTGTCAACATATCGCCTTACGATCAGTTTTTGCTCTGGGTTCGCTTTTGAATGAACCACTTCTCCTTCTCTGTATCTATTCTCCATAATAACTGTTTAGTGTAAGATTAGCTCCCATAATACATGGAAGATGACATAATCGGACTACTATGTGCCTACCCAGATTAAAGTTTCGTGACAATCCTTTAGATGTGGGCACATCTATGTCTTGTCCAAAGGTGGTGATATTAATTACCTAAATCCTGATATGATTGAACAAATAACTTCCTACCCACAAATATGTATTTTGTGTGTCCTTCTAAATAGCTAGCCCATTATTATTTTGTAGAAAAACAAAAAGCCCTCTCAGTTTACACAAAGAGGGCTTTTGCCTTAACTAGTTTAATTACACTTAAACCGGTGCCTTCAGTCAATCCTTAATTCAACTATATTCGTCCCCCAAGAATGGATTTGCTTTCTCCAAAAACAATTCTTCTCCTTTCCAAATATTGTTCTTTTCGAACCATTCTCACTGGATACCATGCCAGATTTTCCAGTTGAAAAATTCACTTTACAATCATATTTTACTCCGTTCATTACAAAATCCAATCTTTCTGGGATTAAGCGATCACATTCTAGCGGCACTACTGTTTCTTTATAGTAGGATTTACCCTGGTTTACCAACCAATCATCAGAAGCACAGTCGTAATAAACCATTTGAGTTCGAATTGTATCAAAATTGCAATTGCTATATAAAGTATATGAATTAATTCTTAGGGTATCAGCTTCAAGGCTGTACAAATTTGAAATCACAACTTTTCCTCCTAATCGATCCAATGGGATTATTAGGTCTGAAGAATCGCTTTTTAAAATGACCGTGTTCAAATATTGAGGAACTACTTTTCCGTATGCTTTGTGACCAACAAACTCATCACCCAAATTAGCAAAACCCTGATTACTAACTACAAGCCTTAACTCACGCCAGCTTAGTTCATCATTAGTTTTAATCAAATTAAGAGTATCTATTTGGACAACTATCTTTTTTTCTTGCCCATAACTGAAAGACAGTTTAATTATCAAAACAAATAGAAATAAGTTCCTTAACATTCCTTCATCCAAGTGTAATATTGACATTCTAATATTTCGAAATATAATACAAAAAGCCCTCTCAGTTTACACCAAGAGGGCTTTTCAATATTTATAAAAAAAAGTATTTCTACTTCTTATACATCACGCCATTTACGGCTTCAATAATTTGATCTACCTGCGGCAAAAATGCTTCTACCAAAGTAGGTGCATAAGCCATTGGGGTGTCAGCAGTGGTTATTCTACGTACCGGAGCATCCAAATAATCGAAAGCTTCACGCTGCACTACATAAGTTACTTCAGTAGCTATAGAACCCAGAGGCCACGCCTCTTCTACAAACACCATACGGTTGGTTTTCTTTACAGATTCCAACACAGTAGCGTAGTCAATAGGACGTACAGAACGAAGATCAATCACTTCTGCTTCTACACCATCTTCGGCTAATTTATCAGCAGCTTTGTACACTTCTTTTATAATCTTACCAAAAGAAACGATGGTAACATCTTTTCCTTCGCGCACCACATTGGCTTTACCAATTTCTACCAAGTATTCTTCTTCGGGCACTTCGCCCTTGTCACCATACATCTGCTCGCTCTCCATCACCAATACCGGATCATTATCACGGATAGCTGATTTCAAAAGCCCCTTCATATCGTAAGGATTGGAAGGTACCACAACCTTAAGACCCGGAGTATTAGCATACCAGCTCTCTAAAGCTTGTGAGTGTGTAGCTCCCAACTGACCAGCAGAAGCGGTAGGCCCGCGGAATACGATTGGCACATTAAACTGCCCACCAGACATCTGGTACATTTTGGCAGCATTATTTATAATTTGATCAATAGCCACCAACGAAAAGTTGAAGGTCATAAATTCTACTATAGGACGAAGACCATTCATAGCCGCACCCACGCTAATACCTGCAAAACCAAGCTCTGCAATTGGAGTATCGATTACTCTTTTAGGACCAAATTCGTCAAGCATACCTTTAGAAGCTTTGTAGGCACCGTTATATTCGGCTACCTCTTCACCCATCAAGTATACGTTCTCGTCTCTGCGCATCTCTTCGCTCATGGCTTCTGCCACGGCTTCACGAAACTGAATTGTTCTGCTCATCTCTCGTTTTAAAAATCGGTCGCTAAATTAGAAATTTATAAACATACCCCGCCCTATAATTGTAAACCTTATATAATGCCGTGTAGCTTTTTTCACTGCGGCATTTTAGCTATTTTCGCCATCCTCTTATTTATAATCAATTTCATGTCTATCATATGAAGGTATTAGTTTGTATTAGTCACGTACCAGATACTACTTCCAAAATCAATTTTACAAGCGACAATAAGGAGTTTGACAAAGCGGGAGTACAGTTTGTAATCAATCCGTACGATGAGTTTGGTTTAACCAGAGCTATCTGGTTGCAAGAAAAGCAAGGTGCTACGGTAACCGTGCTAAATGTAGGAAGAGCCGAAACAGAGCCTACTTTGCGTAAGGCTTTGGCCATTGGTGCCAATGATGCAATTCGCATTGATGCAGATCCAACTGACGGATATTTTGTAGCGCAGCAAATTGCAGCTGTAGCCAAAGAAAATAATTATGACTTGATCATTGCCGGTAGAGAATCTATCGATTACAATGGTGGCCAGGTGCCCGGTATGCTTGCCGCAATGTTGAATATTCCATTTATCAACGCTTGCATGGGGCTTGAGATAGAAGGCGACAAGGCTTCTCTTATCCGCGAGATTGATGGTGGTAAAGAAAAAATTAGTGCTAGCCTGCCATTAGTAGTTGGCGGACAAAAAGGTTTGGTTGAGGAGAAAGACCTTAAAATTCCAAACATGCGTGGTATTATGAGCGCTCGTACTAAGCCATTGGCAGTGCGTCCAGCAGTAGATGCTGACCACAAAACTAGCGTAGGATCATTTGAAAAGCCAGCTCCAAAAAGCGCGGTAAAAATGATTGATGCCGATAACGTTGAAGAATTAGTAAGCCTGTTGCACAACGAAGCGAAGGTTATATAATCACCAAAAATTTTAAAGACACATGTCAGTAATAGTATATCTCGAAAATTGGGAAGGAAAGTTTAAGAAAAACACCTTTGAAGCTGCCCAGTATGCTGCAAAAACTGCAGAGATGATGGGTACTGAAGCCATCGGTGTAACCTTTGGTGATATTAGCGATGACGCTTCTGTAATCGGAAAATATGGCCTTAGCAAAGTGATCAACCTTAAGGGTGGTGACTTTACAGAATTTAATAACTACAAGGTAGCTGCTGCACTAAAAGATGTAGCCAGCCAAAATGGTGGTGACACCTATATTATCAGCGGAACCTTTAACGGTAAGGCTGTTGCACCAGTACTAGCAATTCAAACTGAAGCTGGTTTGATTACCAATGTAATCGACATGCCAAGTTCTACTTCTCCCCTTACGGTAAAAAGAAGTGTATTTAGTAGCAAAGGCTTAGTAAGCTATAGCACCGATGTAGCTAATCGTATCGTAGTTTTCATCCCTAACTCAGTAGGTGTAACCGAAGGAGAAGGAAGCGCAGAAATGAGCGAAGGAAGCGTATCCGTTGGTGATGTTCCGCAGAGCAACGTTACCGATGTAGATCGCGTAAAAGGTAAAATTCCATTACCTGAAGCTGAAAGAGTAGTATCTGGAGGCCGTGGTATGAAAGGCCCTGAAAACTGGGGAATGATTGAAGAACTTGCCGAAGTACTTGATGCAGGTACCGCTTGTTCTAAACCAGTTAGTGATATGGGCTGGAGACCACACACCGAGCACGTAGGTCAAACTGGTATCGCCATAAATCCCGACCTTTATATAGCTATCGGTATTTCTGGCGCCATTCAGCACCTTGCAGGTGTGAGCAACTCTAAAACTATTGTTGCCATTAATAATGATGCAGAGGCACCATTCTTTAAAGCTGCAGACTACGGTATAGTAGGCGATGCTTTTGATGTGGTTCCAAAACTTACCGAGGCCATCAAAAAATTTAAGGCCGAGAATTAATGGATAGGGTTCGTTTGCACATCAAAGGTCTGTCGTACAGTCAAACCCAGTCTGGGGCTTATGCTCTGGTACTTGGCGAAGAAAATGGTGAAAGACGCTTACCGATCATTATTGGTGGTTTTGAAGCACAATCCATTGCGATTGCGCTCGAGAAGGGTGTAAACCCTCCACGACCATTGACGCATGACCTTTTCAAGAATTTTGCAGACGTTTTCCAAATAAAACTCAAGGAAGTTATAATTCACAAATTGCAGGATGGAGTATTTTTCTCCATCCTGGTTTGTGAAAACAATGGACAAGAGCAAGTGCTGGATGCCCGCACCTCTGACGCTGTGGCTCTCGCCATACGTTTTGATTGCCCCGTTTTTACTTACAAGGAAATACTGGACAAAGCAGGAATTATTCTAAAGGAAGGTCAAGGAACAGGCAAAGCTCCAGGTGCTCCAAAATCTACTATGCAAACTGAAGAAGCAGCGTCTAAAACTACCCCTGCCTCAAAAAGCACTTCTGATTTAAAATCTAAAAATTCGGATCAGCTCCACAAAATGATGGACGAAGCTGTGAACAATGAAGATTATGAATTGGCTGCCCGCATCCGTGATGAGATAGATCGCAGGAGTGCAAATTAAATTTTCTTGCAATGACCTTTTCAAGGTCAAGATTTTCAAATGCACATTTATAAATATGTGACCCCGCTGGGGTCATAATCCGCATGGCTCCTATTTTCTATTGATATTTGATCCCGCTGGGATCAAACGCTACGAATTGCATGAGGCTTAAAAGAAAGCCAGTAGCTTTTAATATCAATAGAGTAACAATACCGCGCGGCCTCGGATCGGTCGAATCAATCCTCAACCCATTTTCGTAATTTTTAATTTTCTTACTGTACTTTGATTTCGCTGGGACTATTCATTCACTTGTACCCCATGCGGAAGAAAGCCAGCGGCTTTCCATGTCAATAGCAATTAAATCACAGCAAAACGCTACGACCCTAGAGGGGTCGAATCTACCCCAAGCGCTTCCTTCAATTCTGAATAAAACCTTTTGGTATCCTCATCAGAAGAAAGATTAAAATACACCTCTTGTCTATCTGTAAAAAGATGAATCCAGGTGGTGCTGTTATTTTTTATCACACGCACTATTTCCGCATCATTTACTCTCTGAAAGTTTCCTTTCTTAACCAAACCCAAAGAAAAACTTCCTGCATTAGTCATTTCGGGGAGTGAGTCGATAAGCTCAATTTTTGAAATTTCATGCAAGGGAATATCCAAACCTCCTGCCCCCTCGATGACTAGAGTGTCTTCGGCAATTGCCATATTATTATTCCCCATTGCCATAGTAAGAAAAAACACCAATGGAAATAACACTACTAGCCCCGCAATCAGCTGCCCTTTCTTTTTCATCTTCTCAATTTTGAAGTGGCAAAGGTACAAGTAGCGCTTTCATTTTACCCGAAATTGTTAATCGTTTTTTGATAAGCTTCTGTCGGAAACTTTCAATCTTTTCAAGGCTTAAATTATCTTTACCACCAAAGCGAAATTACCATGAAGCAGTACCACGAATTGATGCAGAGAGTGTTGGACGAAGGCGTTTTTAAAGGCGACCGCACCGGAACAGGGACACAATCCGTTTTTGGTCATCAGATGCGCTTCAACCTTCAGGATGGCTTTCCTTTGGTTACCACCAAAAAGGTGCACTTAAAATCTATTATTCATGAGCTTTTGTGGTTTTTGCAAGGCGAGACCAATATTCAGTATTTGGTTAAAAATGGAGTGAACATTTGGAATGACTGGCCTTTTCAAAGCTACTTGCGTCAAAATAATCTGGAGGAAAAATACCCCAAATACTCCGCAGAGTGGAAAGCCAAGATGAAGGAGTTTGTGGAAGAGGTAAAAGCCGATGATGATTTTGCAAAAAAATGGGGCGAGCTTGGCCCGGTTTACGGCAGCCAATGGAGAAACTTTGAAGGCGTGGACCAGATTTCTCAATTGATAGAAGACATCAAAAACAATCCAAACTCACGTAGGCTTTTAGTTTCTGCCTGGAATCCTAAAGACGTTCCGGTAATGGCGAAATCAGGATTACCACCTTGCCACACCCTTTTTCAGTTTTATGTAGCCGAAGGAAAATTGAGCTGCCAGTTGTATCAGCGCAGTGCTGACATCTTTTTAGGAGTCCCTTTTAATATTGCTTCATACGCTTTACTTACCATGATGGTAGCCCAGGTTTGCGATCTTGAGTATGGTGATTTTGTGCACACTTTTGGGGATGCGCATTTGTACTCTAACCACATGGAGCAAACAAAGGAGCAGCTTAGCCGTGAGCCGCGCACACTTCCTGAAATGAAAATCAACCCTAAAGTGAAAAGCATCTTTGACTTTACGATTGAAGATTTTGAATTGGTGAATTATGATCCACACCCAGCTATTAAGGCTGTGGTTGCGGTTTAATTGGTAGTTTACACTTAAATTCTTGTTGCTCACCGACAGATAGCTAGTTCTTAAACTATAATTCGAAATCTTCGTAAATTGTTATTTTAGTTTGACAACTTGAATAATTCAACATTAAGAACCTCTGCTTATGAACCTTACAATAATTGCTGCGATGGCCAAGGGCCGTGTGATTGGTAAAGACAATGACTTAATATGGCACTTACCGGATGACCTCAAACATTTTAAAAACTTAACAAAAGGGCATCATGTGATAATGGGTAGAAAGACCTATGAAAGCATGGGCAAACCATTACCCGGCAGGACCAATATTGTAATTACCCGTCAAAAAGACTTTAAAGCTGACGGATGCATTTTGGTACACACGCTGGAAAAAGCTATTCAGAAGGCAGAAGGTGATTCGCAACCTTTTATTATTGGTGGTGGAGAAATTTACAAGCAAGCACTTAGATATGCGCAAACTATGGAGCTTACCGAGGTAAATGGTGAATTTGAAGGAGATACT
>JAUHWX010000142.1 GCA_030427285.1 Bacteroidia bacterium | reverse complement strand
CTTCATCTTCATGCTGTGATGAAGATTCGGTGCGCTCCCTTACATAATTGTCCAGGTCCACTTTGTCAAAAGCCTGTTTTCCTTGCTCCTCGCCTGCACGCAAAATGTACTTCATCACAAAGTTGCTCACCCCTATCATTAAACTTACTATAAGGTAAAACAACCAATAAAAAATATAGCTCGGCAGAGCAAATACCTCGAGCAGGCGAGTTGAAAAAGTATTGAAAATAGCCTTGGGTAAAAACTCCGCAACCACCAAAATAAGAATGGTAGAAATCAAGGTTTGCACCAAAAGCAGTGCATACTCATTGGTAAAAAAACCACCCACGTATGGATTTATGGCTTCTAAATAAGGATTGAGCAACTCTGGCATAAACATACCATATATAACAAGAGCTATATTGTTGCCCACCAGCATGGTAGCAATAAATCGTGATGGTTTTTTCACCAATTGGCTCAAAAGCTGGTAGGCGAAGTTTCCCTTCTTGTTTTCAATCTCAATGTGAAACTTGTTGGAGGAAACAAAGGCTATTTCTACCCCCGAAAAGAAGGCAGAGAAAAGCAAGGACATTATTATAATAGCAACTATTGTCAAGGTATGATCTATACGTTGTTGTTACGTTCTTCAAATTTTTGACGCTGTTTTTTCCTAAAGAAAAACATAAAAACAGCTAAAACCATAAAGCCCACAAATATCCAAAATCGGGTATCAAATGTACCCCAAAGGTCGTAAACCTCGTAGGCAGCGGTGGCAGCTACCACTATCCATAATATTTCTACTAATCTAAATGCCTTATTCATCGTCTAATGCTATTTGTCCCGTTACTTTATTTATTACGTAATTATCAAAATTCTGATCCGATTCAAAACCTTCACCCATTATTATTTCCTTACCCGTGGTGATTTTTACAAACACATCCGAGTAAATTTTTTCCTTTTTCTCATCCCAGTATAGCTCTTCAGTATTTAGCTGCTCCCCTTTTCTATTTACCACTACCACATCACCGGTGGCATGCCATAAGCGTTTATTGATAAAGTTATTGGCCTGATTAGCCTTAAGCCTTGTTTCCTGTACACCCTGGCTATCAAAAAAGAAAACCTCTATACCTTTTGGAAACTTTCGCTGAGGATCATCCAGCTGAGTATAACTTTCGGCTAATGGTGCTTCCAACTGAAGCCTAACAAAACTACTATCGGAATATTGAAGCACAAGATTTTCTTGAACATCCATAGGTAGATTATCCTCACGAGTAATCTCTTGCACCTGCTTAATATCATTATTACATGAAAACAAAAAAAGCATCGCAACCGAAGCTGCAATGCCTTTTTTTAAAATGTTGTTTCCTATCATAAATTATAATCCACCGTAATGGTTTCATTTACAAAGCATCCTATGCTATGTTTATCTCCTTCTTTTACGCCAAGCTGGAAGATAATACTTTTATCGGGAAGCTGACCTTTGTATGCATTGATAAGCTTGGTCGCTTTATTTGCCACAGATGGATCAATGCTTTTAGCAGTTTTTAATTTATCAATAGCTGCCCAATAAACTGCCTTTTTTTCGAATACGTTATTTCCACACTGGCCATCAGCCTGAGCGTAAATAGTAGCCAACACTATATAAGGAGTACCAGACTTTTTGTTATAAGATGCAGCTTTTAAGGCAGCAGATTTTGCATTTGCCAGGCTGCCCATTTTTTGATAAGAAGTAGCAATTCTCAGATAGTCGCTGGACTGAACTCTAGGATCTGCCTCACCACTAGCAGCTTCCTTAAAATACTCTATAGCTTTTGAGTAATCTTTGTTTTTTAACGCCATTTTACCTACTGCTCTGGCAGAAGTTGGAGAAGGCTCTAACTTATATAAGGCCTCAGCAATATTAAAGAAGATTGGATCATCAGTACAATCCACTGTTTCACCTTCATCGTTTTCACGCTCGCGACTTAGCATTTTTGCAGCCCTACGCAACCAGGTAGCATCCGTTTTATTAGCCTCAAAAGTTTCTTTATTATAAATAATAGTCAACTTTTCGCAAGTGGCTATAGGGCCTAATACCTTTTCATTATTAGAAACTACATCATCAAAACGTCCAAGCTCACGCTCTGCTTTTTCAAGTTCTTTAGTTTCTTTATCAGTAATGGTAGAGTCTTCTACTTTTATCTGCAAACTGGTAATCTCACGGTTCAATAAGTCGGTATTGTACTCCAAGCCTTCTTGCACTACACTGTAAGCCTGAAATACATCTTTTATTTCAAAAACATCAGCATTAAAAAGACGAGCTGCGGTAATAAAGTAAGCATTGTAAAATGCCGCACTGTGCTCATTGCTAAGTTCGAGAGCTCGTTTAAAAATGTCAAAGGTTTTTTTGAGGCTATCCGGACTATGCTGAACCATATCCAATCCCTTTCTTTCAAGGGCATAGGCTTCATCATCAGGATAAAGCTCGATACGGGTATCATATATATCGTAAAGCAGCTCTATAAGCTTTGCTTTTTCCTCATCTGTGGTAGCTTCCTTTAGCTTTGCTTCCACAATTCTAGGACCAAATATCACATTATTCTTGCTGGAGGCAGGGCAATTTTCATAAACATAAGTCCAAGGTTCATAAGCCTCGGTATAGCTTTTACCTCTTGCCAATTCATAATAGATATAAAGGTTTTCTCTACACTTTATGCTATCCTCACCCCACTTGCTTTGTGCGCTAGCTACATTGTTTACCCCTACTAGGGTTATTACTATCCAAAGTAACTTTTTCATTTTCTCTTTTATTAATTAATGATACTTGTACTTGATAAACCATTTATCGTTAAGATTAATTCCTAGATAAATGTTCAGATAATTTTCCTGAATCAGGCCATTACTTAGGGCTCCTCGTGAACCTAATATAGCTCCGATATTGACGGTACTTATCTTTTGTTCGCCTGGAGCCAGATTCTTGTGGCGTACCGGCAGTCCCATACCAAATGATATGCCATACTCACCTACCTGATTGCCACCAACGGCATAAGGCGTCTCTCCGTAAAATGCTCCTAACCTATATTCTATTCTACCCAAATAGTTATTTTTCTTCCCTATGGCCTCTGACATTAAAGCTGGAACTATAAAGCCCCCTACTTCCGCTCTATACCCATCTACAAGACCTCCTGAGCTACCAGCAAAACTCACAAACTCTGACCCCTGATAAAGCTCAAAATCTGCTGCTATTAGCCACGCATGATTTAAACTCTTCTTAGATTTTTTTCCGTAAGAAATACCAAACTTAAACTCGCTTGGCAAGGTTGTTTTTCCTTTTTCTTCACCACGTGAATTCAAACTATCTATGGGGGTACCACCTCCACTTTGTACATACCACTCTTGTTGCAAAGTAGTATTAAGCTTGCTCTTCATGGTGTATGTAGCGCCAAATCCAAGCTCTCTATCATTGGCCAAATCCAACCTATACTGTGCACCAAAATCGAAGGTGAAGCCTCTTGCATTGAAGTTTTCCGTGTGCCAGGAATTATTAATATTTCCTTCAAACAGAGTACTGTTTTCCTCGGTGAGTTTCCCAAAAAGAAAGTTAGCATTTATGCCTATTGAAAAGTTTTCGAATGGTGTAAAGGCGTTTCCCCAATAAACTTGACTCATACTTCCACCCCCCACAAAATTGTCGGTAATTTCAATACCACCTGCTGCCGTTCTTGTACTGATAATATTATATCCTTTATAAGAATAAGGCTGCACACCAAAAGCGCTTCCCCACCAATCTTTTATAGGTACACCTATCGAAAAGTATCTAATCCCAGCTTGGCTATTCTCCACCGATACGTCAGGGTTTTCCTGGCGTTGATTAATAATTCTAAACTGTACGCCAATATCAAAAGAAGTAAGACTAAGGTTTGAATAACTTGCCGGGTTGCTCATATCAATACTCAAGGCATCTCTCATCCCGATAGTGGCGCCACCCATACCCAAACCTCGTGTGTAATTTTTGCGTTGCATATCACCTACTCCAAGTCTGCTATAAGGAGACACAGAGTTTTGCTGTGCAAATGTGGAAAGGGAGATAATAAAAAAAGGGATTAAGAAAATCCCATTAAAGCATTTCTGCATGGTAGTCCAGAATATTATTGAGTCCTTGAAGTAAAAATTCAGGCGCTGCAAAGATGCTATTTTTTACCAAGGCATCAAATAAACCTGCATCGCCACCAGTAATAATGGTAATCAATTGTGGAAAACGCTCCTCATAGCGTTGTATTGTGCCACGCACCTCTTCTTTTATACCATTCACCACCCCAGATGCAATAGAGCTTGAGGTGCTTTTTCCAATTAAGTCAAAATAATCACCAACATCCACCAGCGGAAGTTTTGCAGTAAAATGATTCACTGCCTTAAAGCGCATTTGCAAACCAGGAGAAATGGCTCCACCTAAAAACACAGACTTTGCAGTAATCATATCGTAAGTAATGCAAGTTCCGGCATCAATTACCAAACAATTTTTACCAGAATGTAAGGATGCCGCAGCAGCAGCCAAGGCTAATCTATCCAGTCCGAGCGTTTCGGGTGTGGCATAATCTATAGTGTAGGGTAAATGCAAATTTCTACTTAACTGAAATAATGGGAAGGTAGCTTTAGGTTTAAGCTCTAGAAATAAGCTATCGTCTATCACTGAGGAAACAATTCCTCTGTGTACTGGATATTCAGCTAACAGTGTTTCTTCCAAATTTGTTGGATCTTCTAAAATTCGGCTTTCTACCAACTTTCCAGAATCAAACCACGCTACTTTGGTGCGTGTATTGCCTTGATCAAAAATTATATTCACTGTTTTTCAATAAGATGAGGGCAAATGTAAAATCCATCTACAATTTATTTGATGCTAATTGAAAAAACTTTTTACATTTGCGCCCCGCAAACGAGATGGAATGATTTGTTCCGCTTATTTGCTCCAACGGTGCCTTAGCTCAGTTGGTAGAGCAATGGACTGAAAATCCATGTGTCCCTGGTTCGATTCCTGGAGGCACCACCTCAAAAACCCTCACACTCTCGTGTGAGGGTTTTTTGTTTTAAACAGGATACTATCACAGTTTACAGGATAGGTTTCTTGTTTTTTCCCCTGTTTTCTTAAAGCACTTTCAAGGTCTATCAATATCCCTCCAAAGTAAAATCATAAAAAAAAGTACTGTGTATTAAGCGATTGATTAGTGATATATGAAATAAGCAAAACCCTACTAATTAACTTTTAGTAAAGAGTAGTAAACAGCCGCATATAAAAATTCTTACAGCTACTATAGTTTACTTTTATCTTAGGTAATTCTCATTTGAGAAACATTTCTTTGTATTGCACCAATGAAATAACTCAAAATCCATATGGAAATAGTAATTATCTCAATAGTGGCCTTTTTTGTGGCTATCCTTACCTTCTTTTCCGGGTTTGGACTGGGCACCATTCTTACTCCGGTTTTTATGATTTTCTTTCCAGTAGACTTGGCCATAGCTCTTACGGGGGTAGTGCATTTCTTCAACAATATATATAAGCTGCTCTTGGTTGGTCGTAATGCCAACAAAGCCGTGTTGTTGCGCTTTGGAGTACCTGCAGTAATTGCAGCCTTTATAGGCTCTTTGCTTTTAGTAAATATTACTGACTTACAACCTCTTTTTAGCTACACGGCCTTTGGAAAACACTTTGAGGTTTATCCTGTAAAATTTATCATTTCTATTTTGCTAATCATTTTTGCAAGTATCGACCTCATCCCCTACTTCAGCACTTTACAATTCGGTAAAAACAAACTTCCGATAGGTGGTGCATTAAGTGGTTTCTTTGGTGGCCTGTCCGGAAATCAAGGTGCTTTGAGGAGTGCCTTCTTAATAAAAGCAGGACTTTCAAAAGAAGCATTTATAGGAACGGCTGTTGTGGTTTCTACATTTGTAGACTTCACCCGATTGAGCGTATATGCCACCCGGTTTTCACAATCCGGACTAAGCGATAACCTCACCTTAGTAGTTTTCGCTACCCTGTCAGGAATTGCTGGCTCCTATTTTGGTAACAAAATTTTAAAAAAAGTAACCCTGCGGTTTTTGCAAGTAACGGTAGCTATAATGCTTATCATTATTTCTATTGCCCTAGGCTCCGGACTTTTGTGAAGATACAGCATTGCAACTTATGGCTTTAGGTATATCCTAAAAATAAGTTCTAGTTCCAGCTAAACATATTTGCATAGTCGCTGTTCTTTGAAGCATGAAAAATTTTTTACTTATCGGTGCTTCCTCAGGAATAGGGCATGCAATAGCCGACACACTTTCCAGGCAAGGTCATAATGTAATGGCCACTTTTAACACCTCCAAGCCTGATGGCAATTTTGACAATGTGAGTTTTCATCAACTAAATGTGTTGGATAAAGATTTCGATTTATCCTATGTACCCGACACGCTGGATGGCTTGGTGTATTGCCCGGGCAGTATAAACCTAAAGCCTTTCTCGCGAATAAAGACAGATGACTTTGCTGCTGACTATGAATTGCAGGTGCTTGGAGCCATAAAAACCATTCAGAAGGTTTTACCTAAACTAAAGGCCAGTGGCAAGGCGTCTATCCTTATGTTTAGTACAGTAGCCGTACAGCATGGCTTTAATTTTCACTCTCAGGTTTCGGCATCTAAAGGTGCTGTAGAGGGACTTACCAAAGCCCTGGCTGCTGAGTTTGCGCCAACCATACGTGTTAACGCCATTGCGCCTTCTATTACCCATACCAAACTTGCAGAAAGACTTTTGAACACAGATGAAAAAATTGAAGCCAATGCCAACCGGCACGCCATGAAACGCATAGGTAAACCTGAAGACATTGCAAGCATGGCGAGTTTTTTACTCAGCGAAGAGGCATCCTGGATTACCGGACAAATACTAAATGTAGATGGAGGTATGTCTACCATCAAATAACAATAAAAGCAAATGGGATTTTTTCAATTACGCACCGAGCAACAAGTTAACGCCTCATTAGAAGAGGTTTGGGATTTTATATCATCACCTAAAAATCTCAAGGAAATTACTCCGGACCATATGGGCTTTGAGATTACCAATCAAGCCTCGGGCAAAATGTATCCAGGGATGATAATTAGCTATAAGGTAAGCCCCATGCTTGGCATAAAAATGAATTGGGTGACCGAAATAACTCATGTGAAAGACAAAAAATACTTTGTAGATGAGCAGCGTATTGGTCCATATACTATGTGGCATCATGAGCATCACCTTGAAGAAAATGAACACGGGGTGCTGATGAAAGACATAGTGAGCTACCAACCCCCATTTGGCATACTTGGTAATTTAGCCAACAGCTTGTTTATTAAAAAACAACTAAAAGAAATTTTTGACTATCGCGAAGAAGCTGTAGATCGCTACTTTGGAAAATAGTTAGTTCTTTTTGCACAACCCCTCAATCGCCAGTTTATATCCATCTAAACCTAAACCAGCAATAATACCTGCTGCATAAGGAGCGATGTATGAATGATGACGAAAAACCTCGCGAGCATACACGTTGGAGATATGTACTTCAATTACTGGCACTTTTATAGCTGCAACGGCATCTGCAATAGCTATGGAAGTATGCGTGTAGGCCGCGGCATTTAAAACTATTCCATCACAACTTTTCGCAAAAATGTGAATTGCATCCACCAAAGCTCCTTCTAAATTACTTTGAAAATATTCCAACTCCACATTTGAGTAAGCTTTTTGCAAAGATTTGAAGTACCCTTCAAATCCTTCATTTCCATAAATTTCTGGCTGGCGCTGCCCTAATAAATTCAAATTAGGGCCATTGATGATTGCAATTTTCATTCGCTTACTTTTGAAAACCTAAAAGTATACGTTTCCTGTGAACTGGGACATTGCCATAAAAGACTTTACGAACTACATGCGATTAGAGCGGGGTATGTCGCCTAACACTATTGCTGCGTATAAGCGAGACCTGAAAAAGCTACGCGTAAACCTGGAAGAGGAAAAACCTAACCCGCTTAAAGTGGAGCTCAAAGATTTACAAGGACTTATTTCTACTTTAGCAGAAGAAGGTATTGGTGCAAAATCACAAGCCCGATTTATCTCGGCACTCCGCACTTTTTACAAATACCTGCTCTTTGAAGACCTCATCACTACAGATCCCACCGAAATGATGGAAAGCCCGAAAGTTGGCCGCAAATTGCCAGACTTTTTGAGTTTGAAGGAGGTCGAAAAAATCATAGATGCGGTGGACATGAGCAAAGATGAAGGCCATCGCAACCGCGCTATTATGGAAACGCTTTATGGCTGCGGCCTTCGCGTTTCTGAGTTGACCAACCTCCGTATTTCCGATCTTTTTTTTAAAGAATCTATCATTCGCGTTACCGGAAAGGGAGATAAAGAAAGGTTGGTTCCCATAAATAAGTTGGCACAAAAGCATATTGACATTTATCGTGAAGAAGTACGTGTACATCAAACCGTGGCCCGTGGTCATGAAGACTTTGTTTTCCTAAACAGACGTGGCAAGCAGCTTACCCGTGCCATGATTTTTCATATAGTAAAAACGCTAACCGCCTCAGCGGGAATCAGAAAGTCAGTAAGCCCCCATACCTTCCGCCACAGCTTTGCCACGCATCTGGTAGAAGGTGGTGCCGATTTACGTGCTGTTCAGGAAATGCTAGGCCACGAAAGTATTACCACCACCGAAATTTATACTCATCTAGATCAAACCTATTTAAGGAAGACCTTATTGAAGTA
>JAUHWX010000141.1 GCA_030427285.1 Bacteroidia bacterium | reverse complement strand
GGTTTATTATAAAAATGCAATATTAATTAACCCAAGGAATATCAGTACTCTCAAAGCCTGTAAACATTTCCCTCCGCACAAATCTCAACCGCAAAATCAGTTTTGTGCTGTTGTGTATATTCCGTCCACAGCGCTTCGAGCTGGTCATCAGTATGCAAAGGATCATGATGAAATAACGACAACCTTTTCACTTTACTCAATCTTGCAAATTCAACCGCATCTTTTATTGTACTATGCCCCCACCCCACTTTGCTTGAGTATTCCTCAATTTTATACTGAGAATCATGAAAAAGCAAATCCACATTTTTGGCAATGTCGTAGCCGCTGGTCCATTCAGGTTCGTGAGGAAAGTTTGATGAACCTAATGAAACTTCATGATCTGGCATATAAGCTAACTGCGCTTTATAATTAGCAATTCGATATGCCAGCGTGGCTCCTGGATGACAGATGTAGTCCGACTTTATCTTGAGTTCACCAATTTCAAATTCACTATTACTCAGTTCATGAATTTGTGGATGACCGGGTAACTCACTCAATCGTACAGGAAATAACGGTGGTGAAAAGTAACGTCTCAATTTGGTTAACAAGGCCTCTTCGGTAGAGGCTGGGCCATATATGTGTACCTCGACATTAGGGTCGTATAGGGGTAAAAAAAAGCCCATTCCCATAATATGATCAAGATGAAGGTGCGTCAATAATATGTGTATTTCTTTGTACTTACCATCAATCGAAGCCCCTAATCTTTGTATTCCTGATCCTCCATCTAGAATAATGCAAGCACCCTTGTACTCTACCTGAACGCATGATGTATTCCCTCCATATTTATTTTTTTCAGGCCCAGGTGAGGGTAATGAACCCCTGCAGCCCCATACCGTGATTTTCATAAAGCTGGTGATTTCCAGAAAAGAGCCATAGCGCCTAAATAGCGATGTGGTCGCCCTTCAATAGGGATAGATGTTACCGTAATAAGCACTTGTTTACCCTGCTTATTGTATATGTACAATGTACCATGTGCGGGCATTTTAGTGTTTAAGGTTTGTACCAGTGGTATTTTCTCAGGTGGTATGGGAACTCCATCAACATCAGTAGGTGTAAATGCTGAAGCCCAAACTCCAACCGGCATTATCCCTGTTTCGGCAAATCTAATTCCAAGTATTTCTTCAGCACCTTCATTACAAAAGAGAAGATTACCCTCGGGGTCAACTAAAAAAACAGCCACACTCATGCTGTCAGCAAATTGTCTGGCTAAAATAAGTTCTATCGCTTGCTGAGGCATATTGGCTGGCTTTGGTTAATAAATAGTTTAGAAGAAACCCTTTGGGTTTTACTTCAAATTACTAATTATTTTGACACAAGCAGGTATTATACTAATTAGCTGATGTTTAAAGCCATTCACACCGTTTTACAACATCTAAATATGCCAGATATATCCTACGCTATAGACAGTTAAATTACCTCTTGTTTACCGAGTAAAAGAGGGTAAACAGATAAACTAATAAGCCACAAAAAAAGCCGATAACAATGTTAACGGCTTTGATAATGTGGGTATACGATTTTTTTAATAATTACTTAATCCACATTTTTGGTAAGCAAGGTTTCTTTTACCTGATCCAGGGGTACTTTGGGTGTTTCAATTTCTGGAATTTCCATTGCTGGATCAAGACCCAATTCTATGGTGTTTATTCCATCTATATACACCCAAAAGCCTTTTGCACCATCGGCTTTATTGTAAACTACTTCATAGCCGCACTCACCAGCTGCTATGTCTTGATCAACCTTGTTGATTAAGTACTGCGTTTTTCGGCCTAAATCAGAAGTAACTTCTGAACCGGCTACAACGCCTTTATTTTTAGCAATAAAAAAAGGATCAAATTTAAAGTAGTTCTTACAACTGGCATATTTAGCCTCTACTTCTTCAATTTCTCCTTTTTCGAAATACCAGTAGGCTCCTTTTTGGTAAAGTTTATCATTTAAATAATAAAGTTGCACCAACTGCTTCCTATCCATGGATATAAGATAAAAAGCTTCAATGCGATAAGTCTTACTTGAATCTTCAGGATCGGTAATGTCAGCAACAAAAGTGGGGCGATCCTCGAGCATTTGAAACTGTGCATAGTCCTTTTTGAACAGCATCCCAGCATCTAAAATGGTAGAACCAAATTCAAGATTTCTTAATGACTTAATAAATGGTTCGTCCTGCGCGATAGTGCACAGCACCAAACCTTGAAGCAATAATACGAGTACCAGTTTTTTCATTTGAAATAATGTTTGAGCAACAATGTTATTTCAAATAAATGGAAATAGCAACACGCCAATAAAAACTCAGGTTATCAAAAATCACATATACCCTTGCCACCAATGGCTGTCTTCATCCCCCTCATGAGAGCTTATCACTTCTCCAATCTCGGGCATGGCAATTTTTACACCTTTTTTACTTGCCTCTTCTCCAAATCTTTCAACAGGATCTTTCCAATCATGCAGTGCCAAAGTAAACGCCCCCCAATGAATAGGTACGCTTATTTTAGCCTTAACATCAATAGCAGCCTGCACACTTTCTTCAGGATACATATGAATGTGGTGCCATAATTTGTTGTATTGGCCACATTCCAAAAATGCCCAATCAAAAGGTCCCAACTTCTCTCCTATTTCTTTAAAATGGGTATCATAGCCACCATCACCACTCCAGTACACTTTATGCTTAGAGCTTATAAACGTCCAGCCACCCCACAGGCTTTCAGCCCTGTCAGTAAGGCCTCTACCCGAAAAATGGCGTGAAGGCACAAAAGTCATTTCTATTTCATCTAGTTTGGCTGACTCCCACCAGTCAAATTCCGTAATATCTTCATCAGCAATGTTCCATCGCAGCAAATGACGCTTTACGCCAAGTGGTACATAATAATGACCTACTTTTTCTTTTAGCTTTTTAAAACTGTCATAATCCAGATGATCATAATGGTCATGAGTGATTAGTACTGCATCAATTTTGGGTAATTGATCTATTACATAAAGTGTACTATCTGTATACCTATTAGTTCTAAATGGCCCAACGGGCGAAGCATCAGCACCAAACATAGGGTCAATAAGTATGTTTTTATCAGCCATTTTCATCAAACCTACCGAGTGACCAAACCATATAAACTGAAAGCTCGTGGAATCTACATCCCATCTTTTCCTATCAAATTTTATAAGCGGTAGCTTTTCTTTTGGCCCTCTACTTTCTCTACCTGTAAATTGCTTCTTAATTAAACCTGGCATTTCCTTTACCCCAAGGTCCATTGCCGTTTTACTATGGTTTACAAACTTTTCACCATCCCATTGCTGAGATTTTGCAAACTTTTCTTTTTCCGTTTTAGAAATACTCCCTCCAAACTGTGGGTTCATCCTGAGGTATGCCACAACTGCAACACCACCAACAATCAAAAAAATTAAAAGTGTTTTTAAAATCATCTTAATTACTCTCACGGTATTTTTATCTATTAAAGGTGATTACATTAGAATTCCATTTTTAGCCTCAATGGCCGGAGGTAAGTCGGTTTCGCCTAGCATTTCTCTTAAGTCTATTTCAATTGTTCTGCAAAGCGAATACATCGGAATATCATTCACCGAACCTTCAAATGGGTTTTCGGAATAATCACCAACAAGTTCCATCACCAAATAAACCCAGGCTACCAGTGCGGTAAAGGGAATTGCTAGAAACAAGCTCCACGGCCCCATACCTTGAAAAAGTGGGATCATTCCAAATGGCAGTAGAACTATAAAAATCCCAACAAAAATGAAACTAATGCTTCCGTATTGTCTTGGCAGAGGAAACTTCTTTATTCGCTCTAACTTACCCTGGTGGATGTATAACTCATTTAGCAAGGTTTGCAGCTGCGCCAACTTGAAGTCATCTATCAAATTTTCTTTCCTCAGCTGCTTCAAGTTTTCGGCTTGCTTATCAATAATTTGAGTGCTCATGTTTTTAAACTTTTTCAAGTCTTCATATTCCTCAGAACCCAGAAAAGCGTGAAGTTCAGCCTTAGTTATTTCATCGGTTATTTGTCCTAAACCATATTTCTGAATTCGCTTATTAGCATATTTTCCTACCATACCTTTTTGGCTAACATGCTCCCACTCTGTAGGTACTAATAATTGACTACGTAAGGAATACAACCAAGCCAGATGCCTGTATATTAGAGTCTTTCGATATTGATTTAGCTCAGCATCAGCCACATCATTATCGGTATGCTGATTGGTAACAAAATGTTTGACGTTACTAGCCCAAGCTCTGCTTGTATTAACAACAGCCCCCCATACCTTCCGTGCTTCCCAGAGCCTATCATAGCTCTGGTTGTTTTTGAAACCCAAATAAAAGGCTACAGCTGTACCCACCAGACCAATGGGTTGAAACGGTACTTTTGCCCATTCCCATCCTGAGTATTCTTGAATGAGGGCCACTCCTATCACAAGAGGAACTAGCCAAATAAAATGGTGTCCTGCAAAACGGATGACCTGTAAAAAGCTAAAGTTTTTGGTTACTATCATTGTGTGGTTTGTTTGGTTCTATATTGAAAAAATTATCGCTCAGCTAACATCAAGATTTCCTTTGGTCCAATTATCTCTTTATCAAACTTTGCTATGCTTGCATTTATCATGGCTAATCCAATTTGCTGGGTGTTTACAACCGAGTTAGGCGCCACCCTCTTCATAAGCTTAATGAGCCAACCTAAATTCTTGATAAGAAAATTATAAAGTTTACTACTAGACTCTACTCCTCGCATTGGAATTATAGCTCCGGGACGAAACGCATAAGCTTGGTTGAATCCTAATCCTAAAATATCATTCTCCGTTTTTCCCTTTACTCTGGCCCACATCACCCTTCCTTTTTCCGAAGAGTCGGTTCCCTGGCCAGAAACATATATGAAGGTCATTTTAGGGTTTAAACCATATAGAACATTTGCCAGGGCCATGGTATAGTCATAAGTTATTGTTTTGTATTGCTCCTCTTTCATACCTGCCGAGCTTACACCCATACAGGCATAACAGGCATCATAGCCCGCAAGTTGATCTGCAATAGATTCAAATTCTGAAAAATCTTTGTGTTCTATTTGCTTCAGTTTTGGATGGGTTAAGTCCAAAGTTCTTCTACCTATGGATAGCACTTCGGCTACTTCTGGATGATCTAAACACTCGAGCAAAACACCCTTGCCAATCATTCCGCTTGCTCCCGTAACTATTACTTTCATGTTGTAGCTTTTGATGATTTTAGTAATTTCAAAATATCCTTTTCGAGCTTTTCGGGCTTAGTAGTGGGAGCGTACCTTTTGTAGGGCTTTCCATCTGGTCCAACCAAAAATTTGGTAAAATTCCATTTAATACTTTTTCCCAAAATTGATGGAAACTTGTTTTTCAAATAGTTGAAAATTGGATGTGTATCCGAACCATTCACATCTACCTTTTCGGTAAGCTGAAAACTCACCCCGTGATTCACCTGACAGGTACTTTCCATCTCATCATTACTCAATGGTTCTTGCCCACCAAACTGATTGCATGGAAACCCTAATACCACCAGCCCTTGTCCCTTGTATTGTTGATGCAGTTTTTCCAAACCTTCAAACTGAGGTGTTAAACCACATTGGGTTGCAGTATTCACAATAAGTACAGTCTTGCCTTTGTAGTCACTCATTTTTATGGGCTTGCCGCTTGGAGTGGAAGCCTCTAAATCATAGAAATTCATTTGCTTTTTTTTTTTAGAGGATTATTTAACCTGACTCATCACAGCTTTGTCAAAAATTCTGTCGCCCAAATACTTACGCATCCACATCAGTGGTTTTGCCATTTTTCCTGACACATATCTTGTTTTTGGATTTCTTGAGTCTACAATTTTTGAAACTGTATTGGCTATTACCGATGATGGGGATGCATTTCCTGGTTTAGAATAAAATTCATTTGTAGACTTTGCCACCGTATGGGCCATCTTAGAATAAGCCCCTTCACCAGAATTCTTTAAAAGTGGCCCATGCACCACATCGCCAAACTCGGTTGCTATAATACCTGGCTCCAGAATTACCACATTAATATTAAATGGCTTTAATTCTAGACGAAGGCAATCGCTCCACCCTTCTAAGGCATGCTTAGTGGCATGATACCAAGCACCCATTGGTGTATACATTTTACCCCCCATTGAGGATGTGTTTATAATGGTTCCTGCATTTTGCTTGCGCATATATGGAAGTACTTCCTGGGTCATTCGACCTAAACCAAAAAGGTTTACCTCAAACTGTCTTCGCACGTCATCCATCGGAACATCCTCCACAGCTCCGTACAACCCGTACCCAGCATTATTCCACAGGATGTCAATTTTACCCTGTTCCTTTATCACTTGAGTAACAGCCCTTATAATACTTTCCTCCTTGGTAATATCCAATTCTATTGCGTGACCACCTGCCACCACCAAGTCCTGCATCTCATTAACTCTTCTTGCCGCACCATAAACGGTATGACCATCTTTTATAAGCTTAAGCGCAGACTCTTTCCCCATTCCTGAAGATGCTCCTGTAATTAAAATAACTTTTTTCATTTGTACTGCATTAAATATTAAAGTGATTAATTACTCACTATTTGTACTGGTAAATTTTTTTGCTACTTATACTTCTCTTTCAAACTATTGAGAATATCCATTTTATTTTCTGGCTCATGCAGCAAAATTGCCGTAGCAGCTCCATCTATTAGCATCAGTATCAACTCACTCTCTGCTTCAGGATTTTTGTATCCAAGTTTCTCAAAGGCATTTTTAGCAGCCATCTTTACCGGCTCTATTTTCTCTCTACTATAGTTTTGAATTTGCCATTTCATAGCATACGTTAGCCGCCATATTCTATATTCGCCAGCATCTATTTTAAAAGGCATTTCTAAAATTTTAGTAATAACCTCTTGAGGATCTGTTGTCAACACGATATCCGCAAATATTTTTTTTGTCCTTTCTGCTATAGAGTCGAAAATAGCATCTAGCAATCCTTCTTTATTTTTAAAGTGCCTAAAAATCAACCCCTCAGAAACGCCTGCTGCTTTTGCTACTTTGCTTGTAGAAGTGGCTGCATAACCCTGTTCAGCAAAAAGCTGTAAGGCAGCCTCAAGTATTTTTTCTTGCTTTTCTGTCATAAGAAAGTGATTAATTACTCACAAATGTAATCCTTTTTAACACACTAACAAATACTTCTTCAAAACTGTGATGACACTATGTAACCTAGATGACCTTGTTCCCAAATACTGACCCATACCTTTGCCGTGTAATAAAAATTAAACGACATGCCTACAGTACAATTAACAACCGAAGAATTTAAAGCTAAAGTATTTGACTATACGAAAAATAAAGAATGGGCTTTTCAAGGAGACAAACCAGCTATCATTGATTTTTACGCAGATTGGTGTGGACCCTGCAAGGCCGTAGCTCCTCTATTTGAGCAATTAAGTGATGAAAACGAAGATGTAATAATTTATAAGGTGGACACCGAGGTTGAACAGGAATTAGCAGCAGCATTTCAAATTCAAAGCATCCCATCTATTTTATTTATACCAATGGATGGCCAGCCAATGATGCAAAAAGGTGCTTTACCCAAAAATGTGCTTCAAAAAGTAATAGATGAGGAATTAAAGCCAAGCATCAAGAGCTAAGTTCAGTAAGTTTACTTATTGAATTAAATCTTATTCATTCCATGGCACCTCTTCCCTTTCATCTCATTCAAGTATTTGACAATCCCCAAAAGGGCTACATTGGAAACACGTCAACTGTAGTGTTTCTTGAAGAAGCATTAAGTGATGAGATTATGCAGCGCATTGCTGCTGATCAACTTCAACCAGCAACCACCTTTTTATGGAAGTCAAGCAACGAAGGAGAATATAATGTTCGCTGGTTTGCTCCTGATGCCGAAATTGGTCTTTGTGGTCATGGCTCTCTGGCTGCTATGGTTTACTTAAATAGCGCTAATGGTGAAAAAGAGATTATGCTAAACTTCAAAACTGATAGTCTAAAAGCATCGGTTAGTACAGATTTCACCGCTTCTCTACTGATAAATCAAATACCCACACTAGATAAAGAGTTGGTTCCTCAAGCTATTAAAGAAGGCTTGGATATTCCCATACTCGGTTTTTATC
The DNA here is from genome assembly GCA_030427285.1 of Bacteroidia bacterium. GTDB lineage: Bacteria > Bacteroidota > Bacteroidia > Flavobacteriales > Schleiferiaceae > Owenweeksia. The sequence goes on along the minus strand of JAUHWX010000141.1, from coordinate 608 downwards.
GTACCGGCAATAAGCATATAATATTGACAGACTCAAAGTCTACCGTTCAAAATATGAAACCAGATTTTTCAAAACTAAGGCAAAGTAAAATTTTTGGGTATGCCGTAACAGCACAGGGTGATGATGTTGATTTTGTTAGTCGCACTTTAGTTCCGCATGTGCGTCAATTAGAAGATCCAGCCACTGGCTCTTCTCATGCCGCTCTATTTCCATTTTGGAACAAAAAATTGGGTAAGACAAGTATGATTGCCGACCAGCTAAGTGCTCGGGGAGGAACTTTCAAGGGTGAACTTTTAGGCAAAAACCTGAAGCTTTCAGGAAGCTTTAAAACATTAGCCCACGGAATTATTGAACCAAATTCTTACTAAATGCAATGCTATTCATCTTGATTTACATGCTCTTTATCTAATAAATGGTGCCATCAACCGGCTGGTATATCTCCTTAGAAATAATCTCAGTGAAAACTGTTGCAAATCAACCTCCTAAAAAATTAGATAAACTTAAAACCGACACTTTAAGCACCTGATACACAACAATCATTATTTTGTAAAAACTTATAAATCAATAAGTTCAACGCAAAAAACTTCACTTTGAAGTCCTTTTATTTG
>JAUHWX010000140.1 GCA_030427285.1 Bacteroidia bacterium | reverse complement strand
GCCATTTACCAAAAGTTAGAACCTGCCTATAGGTAGCCCCTCCCATTATGGTGGTGTCTATTTCCTTTATAAACTCATTGTATCCAAAATCACTATTCTCAGGATTTGGTATTTCATCCAGCCAAGCTACAGATCCGTCAGGTTTGGCAATATAGCCATCTATGGAGGCGGCTATGTAAAGAGATATTTTGCGCATATCTTGTTTTGGCTCTAAACTAAGAAGGAATTTAGAACTTGAAAACGGCCTGTCCATTTTTCTCTAAATCCAAAATTATTATGGTTTTTTTGGATTAAAATCCAAAATCATCATACTTTTTATAGCACACAAGAGCAATACTCCAACTTTCTTAAACCTACTCGCTATCCCCTCTTTCTTCAGACATGCTTTTTACAGCTAAAAACCCCTTAAATTCTTACCTTCGCACCTCTTAAAAAAATCAGCACGTACATGGCGCGCAAATATCCTGAATACAAGCAATTGAACCTTTCCGGCATAAGCCAGGAAATACTAAAATATTGGCAAGACAATAACATTTTTGAGGAAAGCATTTCTTCCCGTGAAGGAAAGCCGTCTTTCACCTTTTACGAAGGACCTCCCTCAGCTAATGGTCTTCCTGGAATTCACCACGTAATGGCGCGTTCTATCAAGGATATTTTTTGCCGTTTTAAAACCCTGGAAGGTTACCAGGTAAAACGTAAAGCTGGCTGGGATACACACGGGCTGCCTGTAGAGCTTGGTGTAGAAAAGGAATTGGGTATTACCAAAGAAGACATCGGCAAAAGCATTTCTGTAGAAGCTTACAACGAAGCTTGTAAGAAAGCGGTGATGCGCTACACTGATGTGTGGAATGACCTTACCGAAAAGATGGGCTATTGGGTGGATATGGATGACCCCTACATCACCTACAAACCCAAATACATGGAAACTGTATGGTGGTTGCTAAAGCAGCTTTGGGACAAAGACCTGATGTACAAAGGCTACACCATTCAGCCTTATTCGCCAAAAGCAGGAACAGGACTTAGCTCGCACGAGGTAAACATGCCGGGATCTTACCGTGATGTTACCGACACAACCATTATCGCGCAGTTTCCTGCGATAAAAAATGAAGCTTACAGCAAGACTTTTGGTGATGCCGTAAAGGCCGATGATAAAGTTTACTTCCTGGCGTGGACGACCACCCCATGGACACTTCCTTCAAACACTGCTCTTACCGTAGGAAAGAAGATTGAGTATGTGATGGTGGAAACTTTTAACATGTACACCCACGAAGCTCAAAAGGTTGTGTTAGCTAAAAACCTTGTTGGCAAATACTTCAAGGCTGAGCAAAAAGACCAACCACAAGCCGACTATGATGGCAAGGGTAAAAATATTCCATGGACTATAGTTTGGGAAGGTGTTGGCGCTGACCTTTTGGAATTGCGCTATGAGCAACTTTTGCCTTACGCTCTTCCTTACGAGAATGCCGAAAATGCTTTCCGCGTAATTAGCGGAGACTTTGTAACCACTGAAGATGGTACAGGTATCGTTCACACGGCTCCTACTTTTGGTGCTGATGATGCCAAGGTTGCCAAAGAAGCTACACCTCCAGTACCTCCAATGTTGGTGCTTGATGATAATGAAAACCCAGTGCCTTTGGTAGACCTGCAAGGAAAATTTACCAAGCACATGGGCGAGTATGGTGGCCGTTATGTAAAGAATGAATATTATGCTGATGGCGAAGCCCCTGAGAAATCAGTAGATGTAGAAATTGCCATCAAACTGAAGGAAGAAAACAAAGCCTTTAAAGTAGAGAAATACGTACACAGCTACCCTCATTGCTGGCGTACGGATAAGCCTATTCTTTATTATCCTTTGGATAGCTGGTTTATAAATGTGACCCAGCACAAAGAGCGTTTGGTAGGTTTGAATAAAGAAATTAACTGGAAGCCCAAAAGCACGGGTGAAGGACGTTTTGGGAACTGGCTTGAAAATGCCAATGACTGGAACCTAAGCCGCTCGCGCTACTGGGGTATTCCTTTGCCAATTTGGAGCACTGAAGATGGTACAGAGCGCAAAACATTTGGTAGTGTAGAAGAACTCAAAGCAGCCTGTGATGAAGCCATAAAAGCTGGATTGATGGATTCACATCCTTTTGAAAGCTTTGAGCCCGGCAACATGGACGAAGCTAATTACGACACTGTAGATCTTCACAGAAATGTGGTGGATCAAATCGTGCTGAAATCCTCTGCAGGTGAGCCCATGCGCAGAGAGTCCGACCTGATTGATGTATGGTTTGATAGTGGCGCTATGCCTTACGCTCAACTTCATTATCCTTTTGAAAACAAGGAGAAATTTGAAACTCAGTACCCTGCAGATTTTATTGCAGAAGGAGTAGACCAAACACGTGGATGGTTTTACACCTTGCACACCATTGCCGGTTTGGTTTTCGATTCGGTGGCCTACAAAAATGTAGTGTCAAACGGATTGGTGCTTGACAAGAATGGCCATAAAATGTCCAAACGCTTGGGCAACGCTGCCGACCCATTTGAGACTATACTAAAGTACGGTGCTGACCCTGTTCGCTGGTATATGATTACCAATGCGCAACCTTGGGACAATTTGAAATTTGACCTTGAAGGAATTGGCGAAGTACAACGCAAATTCTTTGGCACGCTTTACAACACCTACTCTTTCTTTGCGCTTTACGCGAATATTGACGGATTTGAGTGGAATGCTGACCAACAAACTAATGTGGCCGACCGCCCTGAGATTGACCGCTGGGTGCTTTCACGTTTGCAGGTGCTTAAGCAAAATGTGATGAATAGCTTTAATGAATATGAGCCAACCCGTGCTGGCCGAGCTATGCAGCAGTTTGTGGATGAAGAACTGAGCAACTGGTACGTTCGCCTTTGCCGCAGACGTTTTTGGAAAGGTGAAATGAGCACCGATAAGCAAATGGCTTATGAAACGCTTTATGAGTGCTTGTTTACAGTAAGCCAATTGATGAGCCCTATCGCTCCGTTTTTTGCTGATTGGTTGTATCAAAACCTGAGTAGTCATTTGCCGGAAGGCAGTAAAGAAAAGTCGGTACACCTGACTTACCTGGGCGAGGCTAGAGCAGAGTTGATTGATGAGCGCCTGAACGACAGAATGAAAATGGCCCAGCAATTGAGCTCCATGGTATTTTCATTGCGTAAGCGCGAAAGCATAAAAGTGCGCCAGCCATTGCAAAAAATGATGGTGCCAGCACTAAAACCAGAAACCGTTGAGCTTATTGAAAGCATTCAGGATCTTGTACTTTCTGAAGTAAATGTGAAAGAACTTGAGATACTAAAAGACGTTTCTGGCGTTTTGGTGAAGAAGGTAAAACCTGACTTTAAGAAGCTTGGCCCAAAGTATGGTAAGCTAATGAAGCAGATTGCCGGAGCTGTTGGTAAGTTTGATCAAAACGATATTGCCAAGCTTGAAGAGCAAGGCCATTATCACCTTACTTTAGAAGGGCAGGAAGTGGAACTATTGATAGAAGATGTAGAAGTTTCTACAGAAGATATTCCAGGGTGGCTGGTAATGACCGAAAACGGTATTACCGTGGCGCTTGATATTACGCTGAGCGAAGAGTTGAAAAATGAAGGTATAGCCCGTGAATTGGTAAACCGCATTCAAAACTTGAGAAAAGACAGCGGACTGGAAGTAACAGACAGAATTGCCCTTAGGGTGCAAAAAGCCGATGGATTGGAAACCGCCATTAGCGAAAATAAAGGCTATATAACTACCGAAACACTGACTGAAACTTTGGAAATGACTGATAATCTGACTGAAGGACTGGAAGTAAGTTTTGATGAAATAAATACTAAAATACACCTCGAGAAGGTTTAATAACAATTTGAAAGGGTAACGTTGATAACGCAATGTCGAAGTAATGAGCCACTTGCGTAAAAAGTAAAAAGTCTGTGATTTTTTTTATTAGGTTTGGCCGACTTTGAAAAATTACAGCTAACAAAATACTACCCCTATAAAACTTGTAAACGATGACAGACAACACAGAAAACCTTGATAAAGTAAGATACTCTGATGCAGAGCTTGCTGAGTTTAAGAAACTCATCTTGGAGAAAAAAGAACAAGCCGAAGAAGACCTTAGACTGTTGAAGGAAACTTTTGCCAACGACAAGAGCAATGGTACAGATGACACTTCGCCTACTTTCAAAGCTTTTGAAGAAGGAAGTGATACCATGAGCAAAGAAGCAAACAGCCAGTTGGCTTCACGTCAGGAAAAGTTTATCCGCGACCTAAAAAATGCTTTGGTTCGTATAGAAAACAAAACTTACGGAATTTGCCGTGTAACAGGTAAGTTGATCAGCAAAGAGCGCCTTACTTTGGTACCGCATGCCACACTTAGCATTGAGGCTAAAAACCGTCAATAAAACGATTTGAAAAGAGCCGCGCTTATTGTCTCCCTGGTTCTGTTGGTCGATCAGATTTCTAAAATCTGGATAAAGACCAACATGTTCCTCGGTCAGGAATATAAAATTACCGATTGGTTTATCATTCACTTTACCGAAAATCCCGGGATGGCTTTTGGGATGGAGCTTGGTGGCGATTACGGTAAACTAATTTTAACCCTTTTCCGCATCGTAGTGGTGGGTGGAATTTTTTACTGGCTGCGCGGTATGATAAAAGAAAATGCCAAGCCCGTGGCCATCACGGCTGTATCTCTGGTACTAGCCGGGGCTATTGGCAATATTATTGACTCCGTATTTTACGGAGTCTTTTTTAATGAAAGCTACGGACAGCTCGCCACTTTTATGCCAGCAGAAGGCGGGTATGCAGGCTGGTTTCATGGCCGCGTGGTAGACATGCTTTACTTCCCTTTATTCAAAGGATATCTACCCGATTGGCTTGGAGGTGGTTATTTTGTGTTCTTCCGCCCCATCTTCAATATTGCTGACACCGCAATTTCTGTAGGCGTGGGTCTGCTACTTCTTTTTCAGAAGCATATTTTTAAAAAGTAAGTGCCTCCGGTGAAAATCGATCAGTATGCGCAGTTTCACCATCCTATCCCTGTCCATACTTATCATCGGTTTTGCGCTTAAAATCTTGCATTATCCCTACGGCAATGCGACTCTGATTACTGGTGTCATTTTATTGGTTGCAGTAATATTTCTTACACTTTTTCAAAAGCCAAAATCTATTGACTTTCGCAGAATTGCCACTGTGCTAGTATTTGTTTTCGTGCTCACTCGAGCTCTTAAAATGCTAGGCGTAACTGTGCATCCCAATATATTTTTACTCGGAACAATTTCAATCCTCTTGATTCTCCCCTATATGTGATTCAAAGGCTTCGAGAAAAGAAAATTTTTAAAAAGTAATTATCTTTTCGGAGAAATTTAACCCCTCCGATGAAGCATCTCTTTTTACTTTTTACACTGTTCGCTTGTTGCCTTAGCGGGAAAGCCCAACCGACTACAATTCAATTTTCGGATAGCTTATATCCCCAAGAAAATGCAAGTCATGGATTTACTTTTCTATTTGATGTAAATGCAGATTCTGTTTCCACCAGATTTGGAGTATTTCACTTTAAGTATCCAAAGAACTTCCAAGCTAATGATACGGCTTATTGCTCAGAATACTTTGTGGGTTTTCCCGGAAAACGCCCCCGAGGTATAAGCATGCTCGTTGCCAACTACAAGAGCGGGAACCCAACCTTATACATTGACAGAAATAATAACCTTGACTTTGGAGATGATTACAATTCTCCGATCGGTTTTAGAGACTCTTCTACTTTCTTCGTTCTCACAGGAAATTCAAGCCCAGAAGAACAATTTGGTATGAAATACTGGATTGGCCAAGAAGACTCCGCAAATATCCAATCTTTAGACAAAATGTTTGATGTAGCGGGCATGAGAGAAAAGGGAATAGACATGATGTCGTCCAGATACTGGTTCAAAACCAAACGCTATGAAAGCCGAATTACCAAAACCACTTTAAACGGGTATAGCGTAAAAGTTGCTCTCCATGATTATAATATAAATGGACGATTTGATGATGCTGGCAAAGACATGATCTTTTTTGGTGAACCCAACTTTCCTTTTGATTCGGATCTAATCTCTGGGGCATTAACGCTTGATACATCCACCACGCTTTTCTCTTTCCACAACCAAGTATATAAGGTTATTGAAGTGGATCCTTTTGGAAAGTTTATCACAATTGAGCCCTCCACACTCACTTACAAAAAGCCTCTTGGACCAGGCGACCAAATGCCCAATTTGATGCTTCCCACTCCGCAGGGTGATTCGCTTTCGCTAAAAAGTATGCTTGATGGCCAACATTATTTGGTGATTGATATGTGGGCTGATTGGTGTAAACCATGCCATGCTTCGGCTCCCAAGCTTAAAGAGTTTGCCGAAAAACATCGGGACAAAGTCAAAATGCTTGGTGTAAGTCCTCATAATGTAAATGATGCTGTGGCTAATTACACTACTAAATATGGCCATGACTGGACACAAGCTTTAACTACAAAAGAGTTTATGAAAACTTTTTTGGCTGATGAATATCCACGCTACATCCTCGTTGATCCAAAAGGTAAGATTGTAAGTTTGAGAACATATCTAAGTAAAATAGAAAGCTTAATAAATTAACAATGGGAAAAATTAAGGATGAAACTAATTGGGAAAATTTTCTTGACAATTATTTTGACGTATTCAATCCCATAACTGCGAAACACAGGTATCTCAACGGCACTACAATCACTTATTCCAAGAATGGCATTTATGTTTGGGCAGATTTGGATAAAGCTAAAATGAAAATTAAGAAACTAGAATTTGGACGTGAAGTGCATGATAAGTTTGGTAACAACCAAAGTAATTGGGTAAAAGGTATTTTTATTAATGATGAGCATGGTTATATTGCCTTTTTACAAACTTCCTTTGATGGAGAAGATGGGAGTGCTTTCGAATTTGATTTTACTAACAACACAAAAGATGTTATTACCCGTTTCTTAAATATCCCCTGCATTACGGGATGGGAGGAAGAAGAATATTCCCTAAATAAAACTGAACACTACAAAGTCGTTGTGAAGTTAGGTCAGACCAGCTGGACAATTCTACTAAGACATTTCACTGAACAAGACATGCCACTTCTAGGGGATCGGCTATCGCTTTGGTTTAGGGTAAAGAATAATGATGCTATCTGGAACAACTCCAAAAGGACAATAACAAAGATTACTGTCTCACCAATGAATACATACTAACCTTAAAATGCATACTGCAAGTACATTATGCTCAGAAATGTCACCCTCGCAGACGCCCCAGCTATAGCTGAAATTTATAACCACTACGTCCGCGAAACCATTATTACGTTTGAGGAAATTGAAATTGATGCCGCTGAAATCCAGAAGCGAATAGAAAACATTACCGCAAAATATCCCTGGATAGTTTTTGAGGAAGATGGCGATATCCTCGGCTATGCCTATGCCGGTGAATGGCGCACTCGGTCGGCTTACCGCTTTGTTGCCGAAAGTGCGGTTTACCTTAAGCATGATTTACCACCAAAAGGAATTGGCTCACTGCTATATGCAGAGCTACTTCAAAAACTGAAAGCGCAAGGTATTCACGCGGTTATGGGCGTTTTGGGCTTACCCAATGAGCCTAGTATAAAACTCCATGAAAAGTTTGGCTTTAAAAAAGTAGCTCACTTTAAAGAAGTCGGTTTTAAGTTTGAAAAATGGGTAGATGTTGGTTATTGGCAACTCACGTTTGATTAATCCGTTCAAAGGAGAGCCGCCAGTTTTCATCAAATTTTCTGATATTCCCGTCCCTTTTACTAACGCGCATGAAACTCCCCTTAGTTTTCGCTTTTCTTATTTGCTTTACCTCCGCTTTTGGGCAAGGCATCCGTGGATTGATTACCGATGAAAACAATGAGCCCATGCCTTATGCTTCCATTTACATAAAGCAAAAAGGCACCGGAACCAGCTCCAATATCGATGGTAGATATGAATTGAGATTACCTCCCGGGAAATATGAAATCACGTATCAGTTTGTAGGTTTTACTACACAGCAAAAAACTGTAACGATAGATAATACCATAAAAGTAGTGGACATTAAACTACAGCCACAAACCGAGAGCTTACAGGAAGTAGCGGTGACCGGAAGCGCTGAAGACCCGGCTTACTCCATCATGCGAAAAGCCATTGCCAAAGCGCCTTACCATCTTTTGCAGAATGACGGCTACACGGCCGTGGTGTACATGAAAGGGACTGGTGGCCTTGACAAAATCCCGGGTATGTTTCAAAAAACAATGGAGAAAGACGGAGTGGATACCAGCCGCGTTTTTACTTCTGAATCCGTAAGCGAGGTAAGTTTTGAGAGGCCAAACACTTTTAAAGAAAAGGTGATTTCTGTGCGCACCTCAGGTGAAGATTTAGATGGTGCAAATCCTAACTCTTTTGTAAATGCCAGCTTTTACCAGCCCAAAGTTGCGGAATCTATTTCCCCATTTTCGCCCAAGGCTTTCTCCTACTATCGCTTTCGCTACCTCGGCAATTTTGTAGACCGTGGTTACAAAATTCACAAAATAGAAGTGAAACCACGCTCGGGTGGTGAGCAAGTTTTTGAAGGTTTGCTATATGTGCGAGATGAATTTTGGAACATTCACAGCTTGGATCTCAATACCAAAGTGCAGTTTTTAGACCTTAAACTCGTGCAGTTTTTCGCCCCCGTTCAGGATGAAATATGGATGCCCGTTACCCAGCAGTTTGATTACAAAGCCTCTATTTTCGGGTTTTCAGGA
>JAUHWX010000139.1 GCA_030427285.1 Bacteroidia bacterium | reverse complement strand
TTATAAGCTTTCCACTAAGGTCAAATATCTCAAGTGTATAATTGTTACTCGCGCTAACCGGTAAATCTATGGATAGGATATTTTTTACCGGATTGGGATAAACCGAAACTTGAACAAAACCATCATTTTCAATTAAACTGGTATTACAATTTGCGTCTACCGTAACCACTATAGTATCTCTTACCTTACAGCCATTTGTGTCAGTTCTTGTTACATAATAAGTGCCTGACGAAGAAACTTTAAAGCTGCTTTGTGTTGAGTTATTCTGCCATTTATAACTAGCCCCGGCTAAACTGGCATCCAGCATTAACGTATCACCTGTACATATGGTAGTATCATTTCCAAGGTTTACATCCTGCACGTTTTTAAAGGACACCTCAACGGTATCACTTACTTTACAATTACTTTTGTATACATCTACGTAGTATTTTCCTGGGCTGGTTACCACCAAACTGCGAAATACAGATTGATCACTCCATAGAAGACTATCACGGCCGCCACCAGCATCCAGTACAACCTGTGTCCCCGGACAAATTTCTACATCAGGCCCCAAGTCTAACGTTGGTGGATTGGCTATTGTAATAGATTTAATAGTTGAATCAGAGCAACCTGCACCCTGAACAACAAGCTTAACCGAATAAACCCCTGGCGTGGTATACGTTTTTCCAAAATTAGTGCTTGAGCTTACCGCAATATTATTTTCATACCACTGCGAAGAAGTTGCACCAGTACTGGTATTGTCAAAATATACCGAATCACCAATACAGGCAGCATTTAAGGATGGACTAAAATCTGAAGTAGCCGAACAACATGAGGCTACACTAAGTGTAGTATTTAATGTTGAAACCGAAGTGGTGTTCAGCACGGCCTCTACTACCACATTATAATTTCCTGCTGGTAGCGTACCCAAGCTTATAGTCTGCACATCAACGGCCAAGGCACCCAAGCAAATTGGTCCCAAACTATAGTCGAGACTTACTGTAATTGTATTTCCTGAAATACTAAAAGTTCCACCATTATACGTTATGTTGATACATAATTTTAAAGCGGTAACGCTTATGGATGTGTTAGTGCAGCTAGTAGCCGGTAAGCCAATAAAGCTTGAAGATTGTATCTGCACATTTTGAGCCTTCAGATTTCCTGAAACAGTTAAGAATGCTATCAAAAGAAAGCTTCCCAGTAGTGAATAAAATTTCTGCATAAGGGTTTGATTTTTTTTGTCTTGCGTAAATATAGTGAATGAGTTGTTTGATAGTATTACGCTCATCAGTGCCTTTTCTTTCCCCCAATTGGCATCAAACCATAAAAGTAAAGGGGTAGTTACTTTGCCCAAATTAGAGGTAAGTAAATGGGTATATCTACACCCTAATTTTCCGTCTATCAATTTTTATCAGCTCCTCTTTCTCTAGTTTTTTAATCGCTCTAATAGCCGTCTCCACTCGGAGGCCTGTAAGGTCTGCAATCTGCTGCCTGGTAAGCTCTACCTGGTAAGTATACTTTTCCGTCTTTTTATATATATCATTCTTCAAATAATTGAGCAAACGCATAATTCGATGCCGAGGTGCCTCATGCGAAATCTCCTGAGCCATCATTGCCTTATAATGCAGCCTATTGGCAATTTGGCGAGTTATCTCAAAGAGAATTTTTGGATAGTCATTTATAAGTTGATAAAATCCAGCCTTGGGCAATTGCCAAACCTCTACATCCTTCAAAGCAATGGCGCTACCGGGGTATCCAAACTCACTAAAAAGTGGGGCCTCCCCAAAACACCTTCCCGCTGAAAATATTCTTTGTATGAACTCTCTCCCCTCCTCACTCAGACTGCATATTTTTACTTCACCACATATTAGTTCAAAGTAAAAACGAGGCTGATCTCCCTGGTCAAAAATTACTGTGTCTTTTTTATAAGACTGCTTTTTAGCCCCATAGGCTATCAATATATTCTCTTCAATAATCATTTTCAAAATATGACTGAAATCATAAAGGACAAATTTATCCTAAAATATATTTGGGGCAGTATTAAAAAAGAAATGATGAGCACAATAAATCGTATAAATTCAAAAATTGATGAGCTTCAATACAGCTATTACGGTGTAATGTCGGTTACCCTTTTAGCAGGATCATGTATTGCCTCGGTAGCTCTTATTGTAATATTAATGAACAGCGCCCCTGTATGGCAAATTGCTCTGATAAGTTGCACTGCGATGGGGTCGAATGCCGCTGCTATCTCTCATGCGCCTATGCGCTGGGTGGTTTGGTCATTCATCATAAATATCCTTGCCAGCTTATTTTTGATTCTAATTTCTTTGTTTTAAAAAAGCTAGACCCAAAAAGGGTCGCCACAGCTAGTTATTGATTGCGCTGCCGGACGAGAATGTAATTGTTGATTCATTTTAAGCAATTCTTCCGATCCGGCTTTTTTCTGTATTTCATTAAACAGTACCCGCTCTTCAAATCGAATGTGTTCTTCCAATTCGGTTGCTATAAGTGTACAGGCTTTGCTCAAATCCTTTTCTTCAAAAAACAACATGCGCAAACGTATGTGTTCTTTAAGGGCTTGCATTACCAACTTATTGTCCAGTCCTATTATTGGAAATAAATACCGCTCCTCCTCCCTAAAATGCTCCTCTAGGTATTCCTCAAAAAAAACTCTGGCATAAGCCAAAATCCTTTCTGCTGAAACTCCTTTCCTCAGGCCTTTCTTTATCCTCCAACAAAGCATTAAGCCATGATGATGGTCATGGCTTAATGGTTGTAAATATTTATCTCGCTTTATGGGCTGGCCTTTTTCCATTTTTAGATTTTATAATCTTTTCCCCAGTTTTTTAATTCCTCTTCGCTATATAAGCTCGGAAAGAACTTACGCTGCTGATACATAGGGTGCAAGTATTTTTTCCATTCGCTACCACCAGTGGCTGCTTTGGTTTCTCCCTTGGCATCCAGATAATGTGCTGCGGTACGTAAGTGCACCAAGGGCCACTCTATATTATATAGTTTATCAAACTCTCGCAATAGTTGACGAGTTTCCTCAGAGCATGTTTCAAGGCGTGCATTTACCTTGTCCTCTAAGGTATTACCCTGCATTTCGCGAGCAAGTTTTTTCAAATCCTCACCATATTTTTCCATAAATAATGTGTAGGTAATACTTGCCTGATAAGTTTCTCGGTTCAGCCCTGCATCCTTCCAATATAGATTATCAAAATAATCATCAATAGTAGGGCGAAGTGGCAGGCGTTTTTCACCCCGTTCATTTACCAAATTGGGCAGCGAAGTACACCGTAGCTCAATGAATCTAAAGTTTGCACTTTGAAAACCACTAGCCGGGGCAAGAGCCTTGCGAAAAGTATTGTAATCATCATAATCCATCCCATCTCGCATCACATCAAATGAAGTAATTAACATTCGGGTATAGCGAGTCATACGTTTTACTTTTTCCGCTAATTTTTCGCCTGTTACTGGTATAGGACCTGTTATCTGCCTCAGTTCATGCAATACCAGTTCTTGCATTAATTCGGTGATTTGATGATAAATCACAAAAATCTTTTCGTCTGCAAAATCAGTTCGTGGTTTTTGAAGCGAAAGCAGAGTATCTACCTGAATATAATCCCAGTAAGTAAGTGGCTTTGACAGAAAAAGCCCCTCCTTATAGGTCTCGGGATTTTCACCCAACTTGCGGTATTTCTCCTCTATCTTTTTGTTGATATCACTCATTGCTTGTATTTTTTTAAATGGCTCTTTGATTGGTATTATCACGCAAATATTCAATTTTTAAAATAAACAAATCTGCCATTTTTTGCGCGCGCCACTTGGCCTCGTCAGCTACTTTTCCCATAAAGTGTTCATCTACCGTTTCATGAAATAGGCCTAGCCAGATATCAAAATGTTTTTGCTGAAGCGGCATTTGAGCATGAGGAGGAAATGGTCTTCCATTGTAACTGTTTTCACCCAACAGAATACTCCCCCAAAACTTATACATCTTTTCCAAATGCTCCGGCCAGTTATCCTTTATTACTCCAATAAATATGGGACCGATCAATGGATTCTTTTGAACTTTGCCGTAAAACTCGTCCACCATCAACTTTACATCCTCCGACTGAGAGATATCCTTTTTCATATTCACAATATTTTCACTGCTTAGCACCTTGCACAAAGATACAAGCTTGGCAAATGTTACAGCGTATTTTGCAGTTCTCTGCCTCTCATTCTTTCCTCCATGGCTTTTGCTCCAGGAAAAAGAATGTTGTTTTCCAGATGAATGTGCTTGTGTAAGTCATCTTCAAATTCCTGAAGCAGGGCAAAGGTTACTCTGTAAGTATTGCAAGCATCAGCCGGGGGAGTATAGTCATTACTCAGCTGAGCAATTTTGCGAAAGCGCTCCCCTTCAGCATCATGTTCGTGCATCATCATAGCGATTGGGTTTTCTACGGCCCCAAAATGCGGAGAAGGCAAAGTCTCTCCCGTACTTTTTGCCAATACCATTTTCCTGATAAAGGGAAACAAAACCAACTCTTCCTTTTTCATGTGCTGCGCCAGTTCACCTACAGAACCAGTGAACAACTCATTAATTTCAAACAGCTCCGGATGACGATCGCCATGAACTCTACAAAGCTTATCTAAAAACGGTTTGATTTCTAGTGAACGCGCTTCTACATATCGGTGATGCTTCTTCTCAATATAATCTGCCAATAGATCCAACGGCCAGCTTTTGTAATCAGTACTGTCATCTTCTTTAGCATTTATCACTGCCTCTAAGTCACGCATCACTTCCCAAATGCTGATATCTTTCTTTTGGCAGGCATCGCTAATAGTGCGCCCACCCTGGCAACAAAAGTCAATTTTGTGTTTCTTAAATACGGTAGCCAATTTGTAATTCTCAGCTACCAAATCTCCTATTTGTCTTTGTTCTAGACCTTCCATAGTTTAAAATTTAATTTATTAAATAAGGACAATTTTATCCTAAATACATTCAAAAAAAATCAACGTGTTAAAAAACTATCACCATTCTTAAGCCCTAAGGCTAGTTCCTGCAACGTAGTTAAATTCAGCATGAGCGTGAGCTCGTCCCGCACTATCGCAAACTTGTGATGCACCGGGCAAGGTCTTTCATTGTCGCAGGTTTCCAGACCAAGGCCACATCCTACAAATACCTTATCACCGTCTATAGCACTTACAATCTGCGCTAAATTCATATTGCTTGGTGACTTCGCCAAAACAAACCCACCTGTAGGGCCCTTGGTAGAAATGAGTAAGCCTTCTCGTGATAATGCTTGTAAAATTTTTGCTGTAAAAGCCACAGGTGAATCCGTTTTTTCAGCAATCTCTTTAAGGCTCACCTTACCATCTTCATCACTTTTTTGAGCGATGTAGATCATTGCCTTTATACCATATTCACAGGCCTTTGAAAACATTGAGTTTTTTTAACGCGACAAAGATAATACATTTTTAATTTCGGATAAAAATATCTTTTTATTTAATTTACTGATAAATCTCATAAATCAGCCATCCGCTGTATCGTAACTTTGACCCATCAATGAGAAAGTTAATTTCAAATATTATTTTAATCTTAGTTGTGATGACGTCACAACTATATAATAGCATCGTTACAGCGATTTATCAGGTCAACTATGACTATTATGCCCAAGAGCTCTGCGAAAATCAGGACAAACCTGAATTACATTGTGATGGCAAATGTTATTTTGCCAAACAGTTGACCCTTGCCGAAAACAATACTAAATCTGAGCCTCCGGTTTTGCTACCCACCCTCAGGTTGTTTTCAGAGGCTCAGACCGATTTTGCTCCAAGCCCTATATTCGAAGAGGACATGCCAAAAATAGTTCCCCACAACTTTTTTCTTCCCAAGACTCATTTTTACATACTTATAGAGCACCCTCCTCAGGTTTAAAACGACACCCCGAATTGTTTTTTAATTAATCGTTTTAAATCTAAATTTTCAAAAAAATGAAAACCTTAAATAAATGGGCCCTAATGGCTCTGGCTATAGGTATGGCCTTTCAGTTTAGCTCATGCGACAAAGAAGATGACACTACCACTGATCCACCTAAAAATAATGATGCTCTAAGTAGTTATGTAATGGCTGGGGAGCAATCTACCGCTAATGCAGATGTAAAACTTTACTTTGCCGAGAATGCTTTTGTGGGCTACAATAATGTAGCAGTAAGGTTAATGGAGCCTGGCACCAATGACATGATCGAAAATGCCACCGTTAAGTTTCTTCCAATGATGGATATGGGAACTATGATGCATAGTGCACCATTTTCAAACCCAAGCTTTAAGGTAGATATGGACGCTTACATGGGGTCATCTACATTTATAATGCCTAGTGGTATGGGTACCTGGACCTTTTCTGTGATTATAGAACAAACCGGTAAAACTCCAGATACCGCAACTTTTAGCATAGAAGTAATGGCAAAATCAGAAGCGAAGCTTTTCAACTTCAAATCAGCATTGAATGATGACACTTACTTTGTGGCCCTAAAAGAACCAATGGCCCCTGAGGTTGGATTAAATGACTTTGAAGTAATGGTATACAAGCGCGAAACCATGATGAGTTTTCCGCCTGCAACTGATCTCAAAATAGAAATAGATCCTGAAATGCCTAGTATGGGGCATGGCTCGCCCAATAATGAGAATCCTATTCATATGGGTGATGGCCTATATCGTGGTAAAGTGAATTTTACCATGACCGGCTATTGGAAAGTGAATATGAAAATAATGGATGCTCAGGACAGTGTAATCAAGTCTGATGGCTACTTTGACATTACATTTCAGTAATTATCTAAGTAAGGTAATACACCTTTAAACTAGAAAAGCCAAAGTGCTGCCCTGCCTATAGATTTATTCTCTATGGCAGGGCGCATTTTCCACAAAGCTGATTTTTCAGCCTCAATTCTATTTCATTATGAAAAGGATATATATAAGCCTAATGGTGGGCTTCAGCTATATGGCTGTAGGCCAAATGGCTAATCCAGACACCGTTCACATTGACCTCAACCATATAGAATTGAGCGATGTGATAGTACTTGATCATTGGGAAAATGAGCATGCACTCAAAAGCTCAGTCGACAATCATCAGTTAGAGTTACAGCTCAAGCAACTCAAAGGGGTAAACCTTATTTCACGAGGAAGCTTTGCTCAGGAAGTGGTATACCGCGGCCAGGCTGATGGGCGTATACAAGTAAAGTTGAATGGTATGCGAGTTTACAACGCCTGTACGGATAGAATGGATCCCTCCACTTCTTATATTGTATCTAATAATCTTAGCACTGCCGAAGTAGCCTCTGCATGCGAAAGCCATTGCGCAAATAGCGGCTTGGCCGGAAGCCTTAATCTGAAAACCAAACAGCCTACCTTTAGCCAAACAAACCCATGGCGGTTTGGCTTAGTTCAGCAATACCAAACCAATACAAACGGTTTCAACACAGCTATGCACCTGGAGCACAACACCCAAAAACTAGCCTGGAGACTAAATGGAAGTTGGCTTCAAAATGGAAATTATCATGATGGTAACGGCCAGGAAATTCAATACTCTCAAAATCAAAAACAGAACTGGGCACTAAACTCTGTTTACAGGCTTTCGCCAAAGCGATTTTTGAAACTAGATTTCATCTACGACCTCGCCAATGACGTAGGCTACCCTGCACTACCCATGGATGTAAGCATTGCTCGCGCATTTATAGGAGGCATCACCTACAGCAGTTACCACAACATTGGTCCGTTCCAGCGATTTGATCTTAAGGTGTACCACAATGACATTTACCATGAAATGGATGATACCAAGCGTGAAAATGTATTTATGCACATGGACATGCCTGGCTGGAGTCAAACCACAGGACTCACCTTTGACGCTTTTGATTGGAATGTAGGAAAACATAAAATGAGTGCCTCCACAGAGTACTACACTAATTATCGCAGGGCCGAAATGACCATGTATCCTGATGATGAAAGTCAGCCACCAATGTTTATGCTCACTTGGCCTGATGCCCGAATACATGGCATAGCGCTGGGTATTACCGATAATTGGCATTTTGGAAAAAATCACCTCAACACTACTCTTCGCCTGGATTACGAAACCTCAGGAGTAATAGATGAATTTGGCACCAAACAATGGGAAGGAATGGGCTATGACATGACTGGTAATCGTAGCTATGTTTTACCACAGCTTAAAACCTCACTTACGCATAAATTAACAACCGCTCATGCCCTTACCGCTTCCATTGGATATGGAATGCGAGGTGCCACTACTTCAGAACTTTACGGTTTTTATCTATATAATGCCCATGATGGTTTTGACTATTTGGGCAATCCAGACCTAAAACCTGAGCAACTGCTAAGTGCAGAAGTTGGATATACCTATACAAAGCAAAAGCTCAACTTTACCTCTACCGTATTTTTACAGCAATATTATGATTACATATTTGGGCTCACCACCAACTATAGCTCAATGACTTATGGCGCCAATGGTGTACGCGAATATGAAAATATAAACAGAGCTACCTTTTGGGGAGTAGAGCTTGGTGCAGAGTATTTGTTCAGCAAATCTCTTGTAGCTTCCGCTAAAGGGGAATACCTGCGTGGCTTTAGACCTGAGGCCGACCTACCCCTTATACCACCATTGCAGGGCACTCTTGGGGTAAATTATATTTTGAAGAGCTTCTCCTTTTTGGCTCAAAGCCGAATGGCAGCTGAGCAAAACCATTACAATACCGAATATGGCGACCGCTACACTCCCGGCTATGTGCTGATGGATGCAGCAATTGGATACTCTTTACCGTT
>JAUHWX010000138.1 GCA_030427285.1 Bacteroidia bacterium | reverse complement strand
GAAGCTTTAAACTCGAAACAAATTCAAAAAGGTGAAATTCTAAATTTTAAACAAATCCAAATCAAAGGACGGGCAATATTTTTCTAAGAATTCCATTACATAAACCTGAAATGCGAAACTAATACTTGAGGTATCTTGGTTTATTTGCCTTTCAATTTTTTTGCTCAACCTTCTAAACTAAATTCCTTTATGAGGTACTTCTTTTGTGCTTTAATGCTCGCCTTAGCTTTTACATCAAAGGCGCAATTGTTCAACGAAAAGCTCTTGAATAATGATAGGAGTAATATTTGTTTAGGCGCAATTTCGCTTGGTGAGGATTTGTTTTTTGCCAATAGTCCTTCTGATTATTATTTAGGCTGGAGTACAGAAAATGTAATTTATAAGAGCAATGAGCAGATTCATATCCTAGACTCTATCAACTTAGCAGATTTTTATGGATTTGATTCATTTCAGCTACAGAATTTTTGTGTTGAGACTGATACCACGTTTTTAGTTGTAGGTGTAGGAATTATAGACACACCTCACGCGGAATCTTTAGTTGTAGCAAGTGCAGATCAAAACTTGAACATAGCTAAAAGTTACACAAATGGATTAATTAGTGATTCTATAATAGTTGGGATGACGGCAACTTGGGCTGATACTTTGTTATATGTTGGAGGTTTTCAATTTGGAACTCAGCGGCATCCGGCTTATTTTGTATTTAACAAAAATGGGGTATTGATAAATAAGACAGTTTTTAAGACACTTGGAAACGGTACTATTAACTCAATCTATTATAAAAGGCCTTATGTTTATGCTGGTTTTCGGTTATCCTCACAACCTTTGGTTTTGCGTATAAAAGCAGATGACTTTTCGGTAGATAGCCTAGTTGTTAATTCGCAGGTGTTGAGCCTACCTTATGTTTCTATTTCTGGCTTCTATTCATTTAATGACTCCTCTGACTCATTTTATGCCTATGGAGAACATTTTTTAAAGTATTTGGGATTGTATAAAATAGATACAACCTTAAAGGTTTCAGCTGTTGATACATTTGCATCTGTTTCAAGCCCTTCTTATCCAATTAGTACAACAGTTGCGGAGCGCGGGATTCTTGATGCAAAGGATGAGAGGAGTATTTTCTTTGCTACAAGCGAAGGATCATACTTTCTTCCTAGTCAATTGCAATCTGGTTTAATCAGTAACATGAAACTCTGGCGTGTAGACACAGGTGGAAATGTTATCTGGTCAGTTGTGGTAAATGATAGTTCTTATTACCTCCCTACCAAAACTGTAGCTACAAGTGATGGCGGTGCAGTATTTTTTTCAATGAAATATGATTGGCGAAAGGATGTGGCGCCCAAAACGGATTTGTCCATCATCAAGCTGGATTCTAACGGCAGCTTTGTGGGCTTGCATGAAATGGAAATTCCTTACCAAAAACCTTTAGCAGTTTCGGTTTACCCCAATCCTTCTGTAGATGAAATCAGTTTATCAGGTGTAGAGCTGCGAGAGCTTGCGGCTATCTTAGTGTACACTGTGGATGGCGTTTTGGTAAAAGAAGTAGTAAATCCGCAATCGCTTACCGTTTCTATGGATAATGTTGCTGCCGGGACTTATGTGATTCATACTTTGCATAAAAATGGAATGCAGGGAATAGGGAAGGTGATAAAGGGAAAATAAACTCTAAAACTGGAAATTCAACAAACAACAAACCACAAACAACAAACCACAAATCCTTCGATACAATTCTTCCTATCGTCAGAATTACTCAGGATGACATTCCGGCTTGAACCCAATCGAAATTCCCAAATCGTAAATCAAAAGCTCCTGATGCGATTTGCATATATTAGGCTTTTCAATTCCATCCTTACTATGAAGAAGCTTTTATTTTCTCTTGTATTTATCATCAGCCTTCAGGCAGCACTTATTGCACAAACCAAGGTGACGTTTTACACCACCCTCGGAAATTTTGATGCAGAAATGTATGATTCCTTAATGCCAATTACTGCAGGTAATTTTTTGAGTTTAGTGAATTCAAAGTATTATGATGGAGTTATTTTTCACCGAATAATCAGAAACTTTGTTATTCAAGGGGGAGATCCTACAGGCACGGGCACAGGTGGCCCGGGCTACACTATAATGGATGAATTTGATAGTACAGGTACTTTGAGTAATACTATTCAAACTATATCAATGGCTAATTCAGGACCTAATACGGGTGGTAGCCAGTTCTTTATAAATCTAAAAAACAACACGCATTTGGATTACAATAAATCTCCACTAACAAGTGCCCATCCTATTTTTGGGGAAGTTAGAGAGGGTTGGAATATTGTAGATTCTATCAGTAGAGTGCCGGTAAACCCTAGTGATCGCCCCGTAAAGGATGTAGTGATGGATAGTGTTCGAGTAACTGGATATTATGTAAGTGTGGCCGAACTTGGTTTTGAAGCCCCGAAGATTAAGGTTACTCCAAATCCATTTGTGGATGAAATTCATTTATCAGGCGTAGAGTTGCGCGAACTCGGGTCTATTTTGGTGTACACTGTGGATGGCGTTTTGGTAAAAGAGATTGTAAACCCTCAGTCGCTCACCATTTCTATGAATAATGTTTCGGCAGGTACCTATGTGATTCACACTTTGTATAAAAATGGAAGGCAGGGAATGGGGAAACTGGTCAAACTCTAAATCTGAAGTTCTAAACTCGAAACAAATTCAAAAAAGAGAAATTCACAAACCACAAACCACAAACCACAAACCACAAACCACAAACCACAAACCACAAACCACAAACCACAAACCACAAACCACAAACCACAAACCACAAACCACAAACCCTTCGATACAATTCTTCCTGTCGTCAGAATTACTCAGGGTGACATCCTCAATCCTGGCTTGTTTCCCTGAGCGAAGTCGAAGGGTCATAGTCCGAAGCTTAGCTCAAACACCGCTCCTTCGTTTTCTTTAGATTGTACATGGATACTTCCTTTGTGCAGCTGCATTATGTTTTTGGAAAGTGTAAGTCCAATGCCGCTACCATTTTTTCGGGTAGAGAAGAAGGGGATAAATATGGAGTGAAGAATATCTTCCTTGATGCCCGGGCCATTATCTTTTACACTTATTACTATGGCTGTGCTTTCCATTTTGGCGCTTAGTATTATTTCATCTCCTTTGCCGGCTTCCATGGCGTAAAGCGCATTCCCGATAAGGTTAATGAGCACCTGTTCCACCATTTTCTTATCGGCCCGTAGGGCCAATCTGTTGTGTAGTAATTCTTTTTTCAAACTCACATTCTTTTTTTTGGCTTGCCCCTGCATGAGGTGAATTACAGTGTCAAAAAGTTCTGCAATGGAAAAGACTTCAAAATTGGGCGCGGGCAGCTTGGTGAGTTTTCGGTATTCATCTACAAAATTGAGCATGCCACGGCTTCTGCGGATGATGGTGTTTAGGGCAAGAATGATATCATCAATAGTTTCAGGGCTAAGCTGGTCGCTGGTGTGAGGTTTCCCCGATTCATCGGTGAGCAAATCTTTTATGGTTTCTGATAGCGAAGTAACTGGGGTTACCGAATTCATCACCTCATGGGCCAAAATGCGGATGAGCTTATGCCAGGCATCAATCTCTTTTTGCTCTATTTCATTTTTCAAATCATTAAAAGAAATAAGGCGGTAATTAGTGCCCATTAGCGAGATATGATCCAGGTCGAGATAGTATTCACGAATGCCTTGTCCGCTGTCCAGCTCAATAAGTTTTCGCCCTTCAAATTTGAAATCGCCCAAAGCCTGACTAAAAGCAGGTTTTTTCTTTTGCAACATTTCCCAGCTATGAAAATGCGGAATGCTCAACATACTCTGTGCAGCCTGATTGATGAGCATAATACCTCCATGATGATCCACAATTATAATCCCAAGGCGAAGGTGGTCCAGCGCCAATTTCAAAAGTTCCGATTGACTCTCACGCTGAGCCTTGCTGGTTTTTACCTTTTCAATAATATTTACGAAGCTTTCGTCCAGCTCGCGAAATGAGCCACCCAAGCTTTTGTTATTAAAGCTCACTGAAAAATCATTGTAATTGAGAGCATCAAAAAAGCGCTTCAACTCACGGTTTACTTTGGAAGCAAAATAGATGAGTTCTGCCACCTGAGCTACCAACAGAAGCGCTAGCAACATTTGTGTAAACAGCAAGTGATGGTCAAACAGAAACCAGGCAGAAAGAAGCACATTTGCCGCTATGAGCAATATGCGCAGTGATATGAGAAGGGCAAATCTTTTAGAGGCCATGCTTTTCCATTCTTCGGTATAATGCCGCCCGGGTTAGTCCCAAATCTTTGGCTGCTTTTGAAATGTTTCCGCGATTTTTATCCAAGGCTTTCAGCACATAATGTTTCTCCATTTCTTCTAAATTCAATCCATTCGGTTGCGTGTCTGTATTGTTATTTAGGTGCAAGCCTAATTGCTCAATGTATGGTCCTTCGGCCAAAATAACTGATCGTTCTACAGTGTGTTCCAGTTCTCTGATATTTCCGGGCCAATGGTACTGATACAATTCATCCATCGATGCTGGGCTAAATCGCAAATTGTTTTTATGATACTTGCGGCAAAATTTTTCTAAAAAGCGAACAGCTAAAATGGGAATGTCTTCCTTCCTTTCCCGTAAAGGTGGAATTTGAATTTCAACCGTGTTTATTCTGTACAATAAATCTTGCCTAAACTGATGGTCGGTCACCATTTGGTGAATAGGCATATTGGTGGCGCTTATAAGGCGAACATCAATTTCACGTTCACGGTTTTCGCCCAAGCGGGTGGCTTTTCTATTTTGTAAAACAGTAAGAAGTTTGGATTGTAAAGCCATATCCAGGTTTCCAATTTCATCGAGAAACAGAGTCCCTTCATTGGCGGTTTCAAATCGCCCGGCCTTGTCTTCCTTAGCATCGGTAAAGGCGCCTTTTTTGTGCCCAAAGAGTTCACTTTCAAAAAGACTGTGGCTTATTGCGCCAAGGTCCACGGTTATAAAGGAGTTTTTATTGCGGCCAGACATTCTATGAGCGGCTAAAGCCAACACACTTTTTCCAGTTCCATTTTCGCCAAGTAATAAAATATTAGCATCGGTGGCGGCTACCTTTTCCAGCGTCCGCATCAGGTTTTGCATGGCTGGAGATTTCGTGATGAAATCTTCATTTTTTATGGCAATGCTATCTTCAAGAGTAGTTTTAGTTTGTTCCAGCTGCTCCACTTTTTTGCGCTCACGGCTAAATTTCAAAGCAGTCCCGATGGTGCTTAGCAGCTTTTCATTGGTCCAGGGCTTTAGCACAAAATCATAAGCACCACTCTTTATAGCCTGAACGGCAATTTCCACTTCGCCATAGGCCGTCATCAAAATTACCTGCGTCTCGGGGCTTACCTCTTTTATGTGTTTTAGCCAATAAATTCCTTCACGGCCATCATTCACACCTCGTTGAAAATTCATGTCCAAAAGGATGAGGTCCGGTTGATACTTGGTTAAAAAGCTATTGATTTCTCGCGGGTCAGAAGCGGTGTGCACATTACTGTAATGCTGCTTTAATAGGAGTCGTGCGCTGGTGAGTATATCCTCATCATCATCAACTATTAGTATGCAGTAACTCTTTTCCATGAGGTTAAAGTAACAAAAGGTGTTCGGTACCGCACAAGTGGGTGTTCGATAATGAACATTGTTTTTTTAGTATTAAAAATTAAATCACTGAAAACCAGTGTAAAAAGTTTGAGGCATAGCATGTGCCATTAGTTAATCACGAAAACTGAAACATAAAAATGAATAACATGAAAAACATAAAAATGATGGCCTTGGTGCTACTTCTGGTTGGCCTCACCGGAGTAGCCAAAGCTGAGGGGGAAACTCCCGACAAGGCTTTAAGAACAGAAGCAAAGATGAAGTCTGAATTGTGTTTGCGCATTTCTAGTTTACAACTAGCAGATTTTAACCTAGAGGATGAAACTGTAGATATTCACTTTCAGTGCAATGCGGAAGGCGAAGTTATAGTCCATAGTGTAGATGGCGTAAGCTGCGTTGTATCAGAATATGTGGCTAACAAGCTCAAAGGTCATAAAATGTATGTGGATGAAAATCTACAAAATGCCACACATCATGTAAAAGTGAGATATGTGGTGATTTAATGAAGAATCCAAAAAATCCCGAATAAGCTGTGAATCAGCGGAGTTCTTTTAACGTTGGAAAAAAATTGGTTGTTTAATTTCAAGTTCAAGTAGCAGAATTTTAGGGTTAATCGGTTATCCTCCAACACCTTTTTCGGGATTTTTTTAAAATAAATAGCTCTTTAGTGTCTTGTCATTTAGTTTCTCAGATGTCCTATGTGGAAGACGTTTGAGAGATTAAATGGAGAACTACCCTCGGCAAAACCATTTTCTCCCTGTAGGTGAATTTTGTGTTAAACGTTAAATTGCCGGGGGTTTTCTTATGTCTTACCTTAACCCTTCTTTTGAAACTCGAAGCACTAAATAGCAAATGATAAATCTGCATCACATATCCAAAATTTATAAAAGTAACTCGGTAGAAACTCATGCCTTGAGCAATGTCAGTCTCGAAGTTGCTGAGGGCGAGTTTGTTTCTATAATGGGCCCCAGCGGTTGTGGGAAAACAACCTTGCTAAATATCATGGGGCTTTTGGATGGCTTTGATCAAGGACTCTACGTTTTTGATAGTACTGATGTAAAAAAGCTAAATGAGAAAAGTAGGGTGAAGCTTCGTAAGTCTAATATTGGCTTCATCTTTCAAAATTTCAACCTTCTTGACGATCTCACTGTTTTTGAAAATATAGAATTACCGCTTGTTTACCTTGGTGTAAAAGCAGCTGAACGCAGGGAGCGCGTAAAACAGGTTTTACACCAAATTGCTTTGGGCCATCGTATGGATCACTTCCCACATCAACTATCGGGAGGGCAGCAGCAAAAAGTGGCTATTGGCCGCGCCATTGTTTCTAAGCCGCGAATTATTTTGGCCGATGAGCCCACAGGAAACCTGGACTCAGCACAGGGCAACGAAATAATGGAAACACTCAGCAGCCTCAACGAGGCAGGAACTACCTTGGTGATGGTGACGCACAGCATGAATGATGCGTCATACAGCAATCGCATTGTGAAATTAATGGACGGACAAATTGTAGCTGAAAAGGCATTGTTGCATGCGTAGCCTTAGATTAAAATTTGCACTTCGTGCCTTGTGGAAAAACAAGCTTTATGCAGGGCTCAATATTCTCGGTTTGGCCATCGGTCTGGCGGTCAGCATTATCATTTATTTATACCTGCAAAGTGAGCTGAGTTATGATAAAAATGTGGATGGTTATCGCAATATTTACCGCATTGAGTCTGAGTTTGACCTAAACAATAAGCGTGAGCAATTTGCCGGAACCAGCCTGAGTCTGGGTCCGCTATTGGCGGAAGAATTTGATTATGTAAATAACTACACCCGCCTCCATCACATAGAGGTAAATGTGCTTTTTCAATATGAGGATAAGCGCTTTTATGAGGAAAACATAGCGGTGGCCGACAGCCATTTCTTTGAGGTTTTCAAAGTTCCGTTTTTGGCAGGAGAACAACGCCACTGCCTTGCCGACCCTTATACTATAGTTGTGACACAATCATTTGCAGAAAGGTATTTTGGCAATGAAAATCCTATCGGGAAAGTAATCAGCACCAATAATCACGATTATACCATCACGGGTTTGATGGAAAATTGGCCAGCAAACACTCATCATAAATTTGATGCCGTGCTCAGCGCATTTTATGACCCCATAGAAAGAGAAACACAAATCCAGACTCTTTGGAATGTGGAGGCTTACACTTTCGTGGAAGTGGACGGATCAACTGAAGCCATTCATTTGGAAGAAGACTTCGTGGATTTTTACGATAAGTACATGAAGGAAGTGGGGGAGAATTTTGGAGGTTTTTATGACATCACACTTACTCGACTCGATGATATCCACTTTGGCAGAAACCTGCAATATGACCGAGCTCGCGGTGATGTATCTTACCTATATGCTTTTGGTGGAATTGGAATTTTGATATTGATACTTGCCTGTATAAATTATATAAACATGGCCACAGCGCGTGGTTTGGAGCGGGTGAAGGAAGCCGGAATGCGAAAAATATTGGGGAGCAGTTCTGGTGAAATCCGCAGCCTGATATTTTTTGAATCCGTGCTTTTGAGTTTGCTGGCACTTTTTCTGGCTTTTGTAATGGTGGAGGTGGTTTTTGAGCTTACCCCATTCAATACTATCCTTAATAAAGACTTGGCGCTTGACTTTGAAAGATTCCCTGCACTGTGGTGGTTGCCGCTGGTTTTGGCGGTGGCAGTTGGATTGCTGAGCGGTTTGTATCCAGCCATTAACATGAGCAAGGTTCCTGCTATGGCGGCCATTCGCGGTGGTTATAAGTCGGCTCCACACAGCATTTGGATGCGAAAAAGCTTGGTGGGATTCCAATTTTGTATTTCAGTAGCAGTAGTAATTACAGCCTTACTAATGTACCGCCAAATGGAGTATGTGCGTACCAAGGATTTAGGCTTTAATAAGGAAGACATCATTCTTATTCCGATAAGGGATAGGGACAGTACGCTTGAGGCACAAATTCCACTATTGCGAAAGCAGCTTGGTAAATTGAAGGAAGTGATTGCTACTTCTCATGCCACCCGTGTTCCAGGTAGTGATTTGGAAAGAACCCTCATGAGCATAGAGGATGAGGATGGTGAGTTTGCAAAAGGTGTGGTGGATATGATGAGGGTGGGTCTTAACTATATGCCCACCATGGAAATTGAAGTATTGGATGGTCGTGATTTTAATAAAGGTGATTTTGGCGCTAGCCGGCAAAAAGTGCTGGTAAATGAGGAGTTGCTGACTTATATGAATTGGAAGGATGCCAAAGGGAAGTTGCTAAAATGGGGATATGATGAAGATGGGGTGGAGCTCTACGAAATGGAAGTAATTGGGGTGGTGGAGAATTTTAATTCACACTCCTTGCA
>JAUHWX010000137.1 GCA_030427285.1 Bacteroidia bacterium | reverse complement strand
AATTATTGTTTTCAAAAACATTGGAAATATTGGTCATGCCTTCACCCTTATTATTGATGGTGCTTTTGCTCCATCTGCCATGCTTGGTGGGTTTATCGGAGTTTTGGTTCAGGGGTTTAGAAGAGCAGCATTCTCAAATGAGGCTGGTGTAGGTTCTGCCGCCATCGCTCACTCTGCTGCTAAAACAAAGCATCCTGTAAGTGAAGGTTTCGTTGCGCTTCTAGAACCATTTATCGATACCGTAGTAGTTTGTACGCTTACCGCTTTGGTTTTAATTTTTACAGGATTTTACCAAGATGATGGTATGGGTGGAGCACAATTGACATCGCAAGCTTTTGGTAGCGTTATCAGTTGGTTCCCGTACGTGCTTGTGTTGGCCATTTTCCTTTTTGCCTTCTCTACCATGATTAGCTGGAGCTATTACGGTTTGCGCGCCTGGACTTTCCTATTCGGACGTAGCAAGGTTACCGAAATCGTTTACAAATTGATTTTCCTAGTGTTTATCGTAATTGGTTCATCTGTAAGTTTGGGAGCCGTGCTCGACTTTTCAGACATGATGATACTTGCCATGGCTTTGCCTAACATTATCGGTCTGCTGCTCCTTAGCGGAGAAGTTCGCTCCGACCTGAAAACCTACTGGAAAAAGTTTAAAAACGGAGAAATCCTGGAAACGAAGAAATAATTTAGAAAGCCCTGTGAGAACGGGGCTTTTTTGATTTTACTCAAGCTTCTTTTAACTATTTAACTATTCAACTCATATCATTGGGCAGAGTTCATACTTTTGCAGCCCATTTGGAAGATCGCAATGAAGACAGAAGAAAAGAAAGCTCGAATGAGCAAAGCCACCCTCAAGAAGTCGCTGAAACTCTACAAATACATAAAGCCTTACCGCGGTGAATTTGCTGTTGGATTAGTATTCCTTTTGCTTTCGAGCTTGGCCAACCTGGCTTTCCCAAAGTACTTGGGTGAGCTTGTAGATGCCACCAATAGCGATAGTATAGTTGAAAACATCCAGCAGATTTCCCTTATCCTTATCGGGATTCTAATTATTCAGGCCATTGTGTCTTTCTTTCGTGTGGTACTGTTTGTAAACGTTACCGAAAAAACTTTGGCCTCTTTGCGCCAAGCTACCTACACACACCTTATAAAGTTGCCTATCACCTTTTTCAATCAAAAGCGTGTGGGTGAATTGAATAGTCGAATTTCTTCTGACATTTCACTTTTACAGGAAACTTTCACTACCACCTTGGCTGAATTCATTCGACAGTTGGTAATAATTTTTGGAGGTATTGCCATCCTGCTGTACACCTCACCTCAGCTTACACTTTTCATGCTGGCTGTAGTTCCAGTAGTTGTGGTATTGGCCATTTTCTTCGGTCGTTTTATCCGTAAGTTTTCTAAAATGGCGCAGCAGCAAGTAGCTGAATCCAACACCATTGTAGAAGAAACTTTACAAGGGATTTTTAATGTGAAGGCTTTCGCCAATGAGTTTTTAGAAATAGCCAGATACCGCACCAAGACCAAAGAAGTAGCCCAAACCGGAATGAAAGGCGGCAAGTACCGCGGGGCTTTCAGTTCATTTATAATATTAGGAATGTTTGGAGCCATCGTTGCCGTAATCTGGCAAGGTGTGAATCTTATCGCTCAAGGCGAATTACAAACTGGAGAGCTTTTCAGCTTTGTGATTTATTCAGGTTTTATTGGAGCTTCTATTGGTGGATTTGCCAATGTTTATGCTAGCATCCAAAAAGCACTTGGAGCTACTGAAGAGCTGATGGAAATTTTGGAAGAGCCAACAGAAGACCTTCAGGAAGAAGAAACTACATCAGAATTGCAAAACTTTTCCGGTAAGGTTACTTTCAAGAACTTGTCTTTCACCTACCCTAACAGGAAAGACATACTTGTATTAAAAGACATCAACTTTGAAGCACTGCCAGGACAGCAAATAGCTTTGGTTGGGCCAAGTGGCGCAGGAAAGTCTACCATGGTTTCTTTGATTCTTCGTTTTTACAATCCTACCTCGGGCCAGTTACTATTTGATGATAAAGATGCCTCTGAATATGGATTGAGCGAACTGCGAAACCAAATGGCGGTAGTACCTCAAGACGTTTTCCTTTTTGGCGGAAGCATACGCGAAAACATTGCTTATGGTAAGCCCGATGCCTCGGAAAAGGAAATTATTGAAGCTGCCAAAAAAGCTAATGCCTGGGAATTTATTCAAGACTTCCCCGAGAAGTTAGACACCTTGGTTGGGGAACGTGGCGTTCAGCTTTCAGGAGGTCAGCGCCAGCGTGTGGCTATAGCCCGTGCTGTACTTAAAAATCCTAAGATTCTTATTTTGGATGAAGCTACCTCAGCACTCGATTCTGAATCAGAAAGACTAGTGCAAGATGCGCTTGACAAATTGATGGTTGGCCGAACTTCAATTGTGATTGCTCACCGCCTTGCCACCGTGCGTCAGGCAGATGCCATAGTAGTTCTTGAAAAAGGAATGGTGAAGGAAATTGGCACCCACGAGGAGTTGCTCAATATTGAAGAGGGAATTTATCGTAATCTCAGCCAGCTTCAGTTTACAACGTAAAAAATATGTCGCCCCCACGGGGCTTAACATCAACTTCTCAATATTCTTTCTACCCATATTTCACCCCTAATGGGGTTGCATATAATCTTCCAAACAGCTATCCGAGTAGCTCCATTGGAGCGACATCTGGGTAGCTTTATAAAATGTGGCGGATTGCAAAAGTGCCATAGGCACGGCATCTTAGTAAAATAAACACTTCATTGTTTATACAAATCATAATTACCCCTAAAACCAAGCTTGGCATTTGAATAAATTAGCTAACATGAAAAAGCTCCGCTCCAAAATTGATAAAATAAAGCAGACCCGATGGTTTGCCATCGCCAGCAACAAGTTTGTACTGGCCACAGTTGGTTTTATCATTTGGATGCTCTTTTTGGATGTCAACTCCTATTTAATTCATCATGAACTAAATGTGGAAATTGATGAACTGGAGCAAAGTATTGAGTACTACGAAGCTGAAATAAGCCGTGACAAAAAGCAGCTTGAAGAGCTTACTTCCGACCCCGAAAAACTTGAAAAATTTGCCCGCGAGCAATACTGGATGAAACGCAAAGGCGAAGAGATTTATTTGGTAGAAGAAGTGGAGGAGTAGTCGGGAGTTTTGAATCGGGAATTGCAGGAACGACTGATGTCACTCTGAGTGCCCCAAATCCTTTCGGGGGTGTATCGAAGAGTGAATTTTAAAAACATTAAGCCCCAAAATATGCGCACACTATCTACCCTCTCTCTTATTCTCATCCTTACGGTAATTGGATTTGCCCAACCTCAAAACACACTTGAGCAGCGAATTAAATACCTTAATTCTATTTACAGCACCCACAAGGCCATCAATTTTTACGAAGATTCGGTAATGGCCGTATCAGGGTTTCGATCACCAGAACATTTAGTTGCTATAGATTCTCTTAAAAAAGTAGATGTTGCCCTCACCAACAAAATTGACACCTACCTCAACACGTATGGCTATCCTGAAAAGGAGCTTTATGGAGAAACAGCCAACCTTACTCCATTATTGATTTTACAAAAAAGTGCTCTTTATAATGTAAGAAAGTCACAAACCAAAAGCCTTTATAAAGCCTATAAAAAAGACGAAATTGAGCAAAGCCGATTCGTGAGTTTTCTTGAAGATGAATATGAGTATTACTTCAAAAAAAACTATCAATCCTACCTCCAAGATGAACCGCGCATAAAAGACTTGATGACCGCCCTTGAATTGAAACCAAGCAAACTATAGAGGATTGGTGGCTTTATCCCCTATTTTTATGACCTTTGCGCAAAAGGCATAAGGATACATGGCAAATACAAATCTGTTTGAGGGCTTCAGTCCCACTACCCCCGATGAGTGGAAAGCTCAAATTGAAAAAGACCTTCGGGGCAAAAGTTTTGACACCCTCCTATCTCCCACGCTTGATGGAATTACGATAGAACCATTTTATCACCGTGCACAAACTGAGGTTTCCGGTCAGCCCTTTAAGGCTATGGCCAAATGGGACATAGTACAAGAGCTATTGGTAGAAGATGCCAAGGCTGCCAATAAGCTTGCGCTGGATCACCTTAACCGCGGAGCAACTTCATTACTATTTTATTGCAATGCAGATGTAGATCTAAATCAGCTTTTGGACGGTATTAAAATTGAGTACATCCGTACCAATTTTGTGGTTGAGGGTGATGCTTTGGCTTTAGCCAAAATTTTTAAAAAGCTTATTTCTGCAAGGGGACTAAAAGAAATTGAGATTGCCGGATCGGTAAATATAGACTGCCTCGAAAGCATTGCACGTACAGGAAATTGGCTCGATAGCGAATCAAATGATTTTGAGCGTGTCAAAAAGCTTAACGAGGCTTTACCGGAAAACATAAAAGGCCTTTGCATTAATGCGAATCTTTTTGCCAACGCTGGCGCTTCGCTAAGTCAGCAATTGGGAATCTCTCTTTCTATGATGTATGAATATATTCATCGATTAGAGTTAAAAAGCACTCATAATTTTTGGATCAACTTTGCCATAGGTTCGGATTATTTTGGAGAAATAGCCAAACTACGCGCCTTCCGTAGATTGTTTACCCAACTGAGCCAAGAGCTTAGCTTACCTCAAGAGGAAGCTTTCATTTATGCCGAAACGGCCCTGCGTAACAAAACTATTCTTGACGCTTATAATAATATGATTCGCACCACCAGCGAAAGTATGGCTGCGGCTATTGGTGGGGCAAATGAAATTTCTGTAAAAGGATTCAACCACACCTTTAAAGAACCTGACTTTTTTGGAGAGAGAGTTGCCAAAAACCAACAAAGTATATTGGAGCATGAAAGCCATGTAAATGCTGTAAATGATATTTCGAAAGGTTCCTATTTTATAGAAACCCTTACAGAAGAACTAGCTGAAAAAGGTTGGGCGTTTTTTAAAGAAATTGAAAAGCACGGAGGCTATGTAGCAGCTATGAAAAATGGTTGGCTACAAGAGCAAGTTGAGCTTTTAGCAGAAGCGGAACAAAAAACATTTGATGCACAGGAAACCGTTTTGATTGGGGCTAACAAACACGCCAAGAAAGATGAAAACCTGAAAGAGATTATTGAATACGGAATGTTTGCCGCGAAGGATAGAGAGACGGAGATAAAAAGAATTGTGCCGAGAAGGTTGTCGGAAAAACTTGAGGAGAAATAACCTCTGCCCTGCCCCTCTCCACGTGGAGAGGGGTAGTCAGAACTTTAGTTCTGCCGGGGTGAGGTAAACCACCTCAACAAGAAAACGTAATACGAGTACCAATGCCAAAATCCAACATGCACCACAAAGCTGAAGGCAACACCTTCAAATTTGCCCGAATGCTCCGTCAAGAGTTTACCGAAGCAGAAGACAAGCTATGGCAAAAGGTGCGTGGGCACAGACTTGGAGCAAAATTTAGGAGACAACATCCCATCGACAAATTTATTGTTGATTTCTACTGTTTTGAAAAGAAACTAATTATTGAAGTTGATGGAGGAATTCATTTAGACCCTGATGTAAAGAAAAATGATAAGCAAAGGCAGACTTTAATTGAATCGTTAGGCTATCGATTTTTGAGGTTTACCAATGATGAAGTACTAAAGGATACTGAGAAGGTTTTACAAAGAATTAAGGCAGAAATAAAAAGCGTCTGAAAAGCACTACGCTACCTCACCCCCTGCCCCTCTCCATAGGGAGAGGGGAAACCAGAGCCAAAGCTCTGGCGGGGTGAGGTAGCGCAACAACATGACCAACGACTATGAAAAGACACGATTTTCAAAATACCAACTATTCCAAATCACAGGCTCAGGAAACGAAGTCCAGTGCTACGTGGAATACTCCAGAAGAAATTGAAGTCCCAAATCAATTCTCCAAGGTAGACTTCGGAAAACTTACCCATTTGGACTATGTAGCCGGTTTACCACCATACCTGCGCGGCCCCTACTCTACCATGTACGTTAGCCGCCCTTGGACAATCCGCCAGTACGCGGGCTTTTCTACAGCCGAGGAGAGTAATGCTTTTTACAGACGAAATCTTGCTGCCGGCCAAAAAGGACTTTCTGTAGCTTTTGATTTGGCTACACATCGTGGTTATGATTCCGATCATGAGCGCGTGGTGGGTGATGTGGGAAAAGCAGGTGTTGCCATCGACTCTGTGGAAGACATGAAGATTCTCTTTGATCAGATTCCTCTGGATGAAATGTCAGTATCGATGACCATGAATGGTGCTGTGATTCCTATTATGGCATTTTACATTGTTGCTGCTGAGGAGCAAGGAGTTTCTCCTGAAAAACTTTCTGGAACCATCCAGAATGATATTCTGAAGGAATTTATGGTGCGTAATACTTACATCTACCCACCGCTTCCTTCCATGCGCATTGTGGCTGATATTTTTGAATACACCAAAAACAATATGCCGCGCTTCAATAGTATTTCTATTTCGGGATACCACATGCACGAAGCTGGCGCTACAGCCGATATTGAGCTGGCCTACACCCTTGCCGATGGTATGGAATATATCCGTACCGGAATAAAAGCTGGTTTGGACATTGACGACTTCGCTCCCCGCCTTTCCTTCTTTTGGGGAATTGGGATGAACCATTTTATGGAAATCGCCAAGATGCGTGCGGCACGCATGCTGTGGGCCAAGATTGTAAAAAGCCTAGGTGCTAAAAACCCAAAGTCGATGGCTTTGAGAACGCACTCACAAACTTCTGGCTACAGCCTTACAGAGCAAGATCCATTTAACAATGTGGCCCGCACCACCATCGAAGCTATGGCCGCTGTTTTTGGTGGCACGCAATCGCTGCACACCAACTCACTTGACGAAGCTATTGCACTTCCTACAGACTTCTCTGCGCGTATTGCTCGAAACACACAACTTATTATTCAGGAAGAATTGGGTGTAACCCGCACCGTAGATCCTTGGGGCGGTTCTTATTATGTAGAATACCTCACCGATCAATTGGTAGAAAAAGCATGGAAGCTGATTGAAGAAGTGGAAGAACTTGGTGGAATGGCAAAAGCCATTGAAACCGGTGTCCCTAAAATGCGTATTGAAGAAGCTGCCGCTAAAAAGCAGGCCCGTATTGATTCTGGTAAGGAATGGATTATTGGCGTGAATGCTTATAAAAACGAGAAAGACGAAGAGATTGAACTACTTGAGGTAGACAATGCCGTGGTTCGTCAAAAGCAAATTGAAAGACTGGAAAGCATTCGCTCTACGCGTGATCAACAAAAAGTGGATGCAAGCCTTGATGCTATAACTAAGGCTGCCAAAAGTGGCGAAGGAAATCTTTTAGCTTTAGCTGTAGAAGCAGCTCGCCATAGAGCCACGCTTGGCGAAATAAGCCTGGCTATGGAAAAAGCTTTTGATCGCTACACTGCCACCATCCGCTCTATTTCTGGTGTATATTCCAACGAAATGAAGAAAGACGAAAAGTTTGAAAAGGCTCAAAAATTGGCCGATAAATTTGAAGCAGTAGAAGGAAGACGTCCAAGAATTATGATTGCCAAAATGGGGCAAGATGGGCACGATCGTGGAGCAAAAGTAGTTGCCACTTCCTTTGCTGATTTAGGCTTTGATGTGGATATAGGACCACTTTTTCAAACCCCTGCTGAAGCCGCAAAGCAAGCCATAGAAAATGATGTGCATTTATTAGGTGTTTCGTCCCTGGCTGCGGGTCATAAAACTTTAGTTCCGCAAGTAATTGATGAACTAAAAAAACAAGGAAGAGAAGATATTCTCGTTATAGCTGGAGGAGTAATTCCGCAGAACGATTACAAATATCTTTTTGATGCTGGAGTAGTTGGGGTTTTCGGCCCGGGAACCGTAATAGCTGAGGCAGCTGCTAGGATTTTGGAAGTAATGATTGAGAGCAGGAATTAGTACATTTATAATAATAAACTAACTTCACCTGTTTTATGAAAAAATTGTTCCTTTTCGCTACATTTTTCATCGCGCTATTTGCATGCGAAAAAAAAGAGACTGACGACCCTACGGATTATAGGGATCATTTAGTTGGCAAATATCAAGGTGCTCTTTTATACGAACGTTCTTGGATGGACGTGCAAACTTGGATTCAATATGATTCCTCTGCCACTTTTCTACTATCAATGAGCATTTCTATCTTAAATGATTCCTCCATTATTATGCATAGTGAATACAATGGTGGCAAGGAAGATTTTGAAATGAAAGTAGGTGTAGGAGATACCAGCATTGTGCTTGATGTGCCAAGTCCAAGCCACGGATCGCGAAAAACACTAATTTATAATTCAGACTCTTTGTGGTTTAAATATGAAAAGTCTAATGGTAAATTTGATTATGTTGAAAACACTTTAGAGGTTAAAAAAATGCCTTAATTCTAAAATATAGCTAATGAGAAAGCTAGCATTTTTAATCGCAGTAATCATAACGTTTATTACTTGTAAAAAGGAAGACGCCAAAATAATTGACAACCTTAGCACAACCAATATATCTACGTATCAAGGAACCCTGCATGAATATGGCGGTTACGTAAGTAACAACAGGATAGTTCACTACGACACCACTTCAGAATGCTTACTTATTTTAGTCACTAATTCTTCCAATTATTCACTGCATAAGGTTTCCAGCAATGGCGACACCACCACCCTTCAAAAGGACTTTACGCTAAATCATAATAATGTTTTTGCAGACACTTCAGGATTTGGTCTTCTTTATAGGATAGAAATCAAGCTTAAAGTGGACAGCTTATTTGTAAATCAAGAATGGTATAGTAAAACAAGAAATATGTTTTGGGAGGCTAAAGCTGCCAAAGCAAACTAGAACTCGTTTAAGTAACTAATAAATTCTAATCACATGTTCGGAAAAATGGGAGACATGATGGGCCAACTAAAAGATGCCCAGCAAAAGATGGAAGAAACCAAAGAAAGGTTGAAATCCATTACTATGGTAGAAGAATCCAACAATGGAAAA
>JAUHWX010000136.1 GCA_030427285.1 Bacteroidia bacterium | reverse complement strand
GGTAGGCTCCATTGTTGGGGCTTTGATGAGTTGGATTACCGAATTTTATACCTCTATGGGTAAAAAGCCGGTGAACAGTATTATTCAACAATCTTCTACAGGTCATGCTACCAACATTATCGGTGGTTTAGCTATGGGTATGCAGTCCACCGTTATTCCAATTTTGATTTTGGCGGCCGGTATTATTTTCTCTTATGCTTTCGCAGGATTGTATGGAGTGGCAATTGCCGCAGCTGGTATGATGGCCACTACTGCTATGCAGTTGGCTATTGATGCCTTTGGACCAATTGCAGATAATGCAGGAGGTATAGCTGAGATGAGTGGCTTGCCCGAAGAAGTTCGAGGACGTACTGATAATTTAGATGCAGTGGGTAACACTACAGCTGCTACAGGAAAAGGATTTGCTATCGCTTCAGCAGCACTTACTGCTTTGGCACTTTTTGCGGCCTTTGTGGGTATTGCAGGTATTGACGCTATTGATATTTACAAGGCGCCAGTTTTGGCCATGCTTTTTGTGGGAGGTATGATTCCTTTCATCTTTTCGTCATTGGCAATTTCGGCTGTAGGTCGTGCGGCCATGGCTATGGTGCATGAGGTAAGACGTCAGTTTAAGGATATTCCTGGTATAATGGAGTACAAGGCTAAGCCTGAGTACGAAAAATGTGTGGAGATTTCTACCAAAGCTTCTATCCGCGAAATGATGCTTCCCGGTGCTATTGCATTGGTTACCCCGGTTCTTGTAGGTTTTGGTTTTAAAGATGTATTCCCTGAAACTTCTTCAGCCGAAATGCTGGGAGGGCTACTTGCTGGTGTTACCGTGAGTGGTGTGCTTATGGGAATTTTTCAAAACAATGCTGGTGGAGCCTGGGATAATGCCAAAAAATCATTTGAGCAAGGCGTAGAGATTGATGGTAAAATGGAATACAAAGGTTCGGAAGCGCACAAAGCTTCTGTAACAGGAGATACCGTGGGTGATCCTTTTAAAGATACTTCTGGTCCATCTATGAATATCCTTATCAAATTGATGAGTATCG
Organism: Bacteroidia bacterium; assembly: GCA_030427285.1. Lineage (GTDB taxonomy): Bacteria > Bacteroidota > Bacteroidia > Flavobacteriales > Schleiferiaceae > Owenweeksia. The sequence continues at coordinate 7,988 of JAUHWX010000136.1, read as the reverse complement.
TTTCATTGGTGATTGCTCCACACTTGAATACAGGGGGAGTGGTAAATCATACTACAGCAGGCACTGGCGTTGAGGTAAATGGAGGTTCTGTGATGATGATTTTGCCAGATGGAAGCGTTATGGGAGCTAAGGTTATTGACATTAATTATGGCTCTCTTGAAAGCGACCGTGTGAATGAGCTTAACCTAAATCTTGAGTTGAGTGGAACACCAGATCAAATGGAAAACTACGGAGATAGAAATGTGAAAATTCACGTTCCTGGAGACGCTGGCTATTTAAATGGTTATATTACTGGAGCCGGCATTTTGAGGTCCGAGCGCACGGAGTCGCCCGTTTTTATTGAGATTGCCTTGTCGGAGGATAAAACAATAAGTGGGAAAATTCAGATGCAGTAAAAAATTAAAGTTAAAAGTTAGTGCAAAGACCTCCTGTTTTAGGAGGTCTTTGCGTTTTTAAAATAAGGTAAGGTGGCTAATAGTATATATTTGCCTGCTGATTTAAGGAGAGGAATATGGGGTATAAAACTTCTATGAAAAACTGGGAAGGCTTGGCACAAAATGATGCATTGTGGTCAATCCTTACAGATAAAAAGTTGCGTGGCGAAAAGTGGGATAAGTCTCAGTTTTTTGAATCCGGAACTCAGGAGGTAGAAAATATTTTGGCTTACCTAAAGGAGCAGCAAGTTCAGCCAGTAGACTTTGAATTAGTAATGGACTTTGGCTGTGGTGCTGGGCGTATTTCTCGTGCACTTTCTCAACATTTTAATAAAGTGGTGGGTGTGGATGCCAGTCCCACCATGATTGCTTTGGCAGAAGAAGAGAATCAGGAGTTTGCCGATAAAGTCAGTTTTAAACTGAATCAAGAGGAGGACTTGAGGCAGTTTCCCGACAATAGCTTTTCAATGACATTTACGGTAATCACTCTTCAGCACATACCTTCAGCGCAGTCGGTTGGTTTTATTGCTGAATTTATACGATTGATAAAACCGGGGGGATTAGCTGTATTTCAAATCCCTACAAAGGATGTGCGAGAGCTAAGTGCGATGCAGCGTATTCGTACTTTCTTGAGGGTACGCGAAAGGCTGGCCCTAATAGGTATTGGGAAAGGTTTTAATATGGATATGCATCCTGTAGATGAGAGTAAGGTAGAAGAAATTGTGACCAAGTCTGGAGGGGAAATAAAGCTTGCCGTAAATACAAATCAAACAGCTCCAGACTATAACGGTAATGTAAAATTCTTAAAAGCTGATGAAGCCGCCTCTGGCTACCTAAGTAGGCTTTTTGTAGTCACTAAGAGCTGATGGACGAAACGTATTGATGTGGTTGGCAATCAGTATGGCGTAGAAAAATGCAAAGAAAAGTGTTCCGGCCTGGCGTTCGAGCATAGACTCCGTGATAAAGCTGATCATCAAAATGAGCAACATCATATATCCTAAAAATGAGTATTTCCCCATTTTTATAAAAGGCCAAATAAGGCAAGAAACGAGAAGTAGGAACCCGAACACTCCAAGGGCCGCCCAGTGCTGTAAATATTCATTGTGATAATTGTACTTGATTGAGCCAATTTTATAGGGTTTGTTACCACGCCAAAACTCTGCAGTTTCCAGTTTTAAATATTCGTGTAAGTGATGATCGGCAGATCCTAGACCGGTTCCTGAAAATGGATGGTCTCCAATTACCTTTCCTGCATCTCTCCAAATAAACACGCGGTGGTTGGTTTGGTATGCCGTGCTTCTGCCTTCAAAAACCATCCACTCACGGTAGGTTTCTATGATTCTCTTTTGCGAACTTGGAATCAAAAGAGACAAACCAGAAATCCCACCAAGGGCCAGTACCTGATACACGATTAGTTTTTTCCAACTTTTGTTTTTGTAAAAATGCCAGGTAATAAAAACAACCATGCTTATCGAAAATGTTGCGATTTGCATCCTGGCCGCTCCCGCATATAACGCAGCGGCTAAAGCAGCGAACGAAAGCATATAAATAGCTTTTTGAGCTAATGACTGGGGTCTACTGTTTATGTAATAATACAGCAAGATGACGAATGAGAATATGCAATACATTGTAAAGTAGTGCACAGCAATAAGTTGGTAGGCTACAAAATTTTGATGGTAAAAATAGTTTTGAGACGGATCTTGAGAGTAGCGATAAACGCCTATCAAAAATAGAACCAGGCAGCTTAAAGCCGTAGCGTAAGCAAAGGTGAGAAGCCAGTTTTTGTAGTGTTTTTGACCAAACTTTGCCGAGGTTCCTAAAGCCAGGGGGAGTAGTAAGGTGGGCATCTTCAAAACCATAAGTCGTCCCCAAGTTTCCTTGTCTTCGGTGTAGAAATAACTCAATGCCCCAAGTATATACAAGCCAGTAATAAACCACAAAGGCTGGTTTTTTTTAAAGCAGTTTAGTGATTGAGTAAATCTGAATGAAATCAGCCAACCTAACAAAATGCCAATAATACCAATGGTGGGAGATAATATCCTGAACTGAAAAGGGAGTACTGCAGCAAAGTATATCATGCTGAAATACATTATTTTTTCTCCTACAAGATATCTGGTGTGTGGCTTCAAGTATTGGTATTAGAAATCTAAAACGATAAAATGGAACGCATTGGTACGAGTGCTGCGGATAAATTTTAGAAAAGCCCGTTTAGCTCGGCATCTATTCGGTTTATAATTTCGCCAAGGTGCTCAGGGTTATGCGCAAACTTGTTTTCATCCACATTTATAATGAGCAACTTTCCCTTGTCATAGCTGCTAATCCAAGCTTCGTAGCGCTCGTTTAGGCGGTTCAAATAATCCAGTCGAATATTGTTTTCATATTCGCGGCCACGCTGCTGAATTTGGCCTACCAAAGTAGGTACTGAGGCCCGTAGGTATATCAAAAGATCAGGTGCCTGCACAAACGATTCCATAAGGTGAAAAAGCGACAGATAATTTTCATAATCACGGCTGGGCATAAGGCCCATGGCATGAAGGTTTGGTGCAAAAATGTGCGCATCCTCATAAATGGTCCTGTCCTGAACCACATCTTTACCTGATTCATGTATTTCCTTTACTTGCTTCAATCGTGAGTTAAGGAAGAATATCTGCAAGTTGAAAGACCAGCGCTGCATTTCGCGGTAAAAATCATCCAAGTATGGGTTGTTGTCAACCTCTTCAAACTCAGGTTCCCAGTTGTAATGTTTTGCTAATAATTCTGTAAGAGTGGTTTTCCCTGAACCTATATTGCCGGATACTGCGATGTGCATGAATCTTCTGAAATTATAATTGTGATATGATGTCCAAAAAAACGTGTGGTTGATTTTTTGGCTAACGCACAAATCTACCATTTTACATTAATAACAGTAGTCCAAAATCGTGATATTACTGCTTTGAAATGCTTGCCGGAAGTTGATATACACCAATACCTTCCTTGTTGCTGGTGTAAAGTCGTTTACCAGCCACTCTTACATTTTTCAAATCCTTATCCTTTAAGCTCACAGGAGCTACTTGTGATGTAATTAAGCTATATAAAAACACTTTTCCCTCCTGCACATAATAAAGCTCCTTTCCTTGCACGCAAAAGGATTCCACATTTTTTATGGGAATGGTTTTTTGAAGAGACCCTAGTGCATCAAAAAGTAAAATGCCCTTTTCGGGAATGTTTAAATACACTTTGTTGATGGTGCTAATCATGCTATGAGGCATATTCTCTGCCCCAATAATTTGAGTGATGTTCAAGCTACTATTTACCACCTTTTTTGATTGGAGGTTAAAACGATACATCTTGTCGGTGCCTTGGTCGTAAAACCACACATTGTCCTGATCGGCAAAAGAAATAAAGAGTACATCCAGAAAACCGTAATCGTTAAAATTGATAGCTGTGCTGGCGTTCAATCTATTGTCAACCACTACCACTTCATTCCAGTCTTTGTAAAAAATATAAGGATTCAATGCGTTCATTACATCCACCTGATTGATGGCGCCTTTTAAAGGGTTGCTGTAGGAGTACAATTGCTTGTAAGTAGGGTCATACTTTCGCAATTCAGCATTATTTACCACATATAAGTTTTGAAACTGGTCCACATAAAAGTTGTCCTGTTTGCTAAGCTTATAGTTGGCAATTGGGACATTAACCTCAGTTTGCGCAAAGCAGGTGACTGTTGAAAACAACAGGGTTAAAAAGATGGATCTAATCATCCTACTTCTTGTAAAGAGTTCATGGCTAATAACTCTTCCAGATGAGTTCTATTGTTGCTCAAGCGTGGTACCTTGTGCTGTCCACCTAGTTTTCCTTTTGACTTTAACCAATCGTAAAACAGGTTTTCGCGAGCAATGTGAAGTACTGGTGGGCGCAGGGCCATGTCTTTATGACGCTTAGCTTCATAGTCGCTATTTAGTTCCTTTAGTTTGGTGTCAAGTACCGTGTTGAAAGTGTTTGAACAACTTGGAGTTTGAGTAAATTCAATGAGCCATTCGTGTGCTCCACTACTGTCATTGCTCATATAAACGGGAGCGGCAGTGTACTCCCTCACTTGCGCATTGGTGGCTATGCAAGCTGCATGTAGTGCAGATTCAGAATTTTCAACAATTAGCTCTTCGCCAAAGGCATTTATAAAATGCTTGGTGCGACCCGTAACTTGTATGCGGTAGGGCGATGTGGAAGTAAACCTTACAGTGTCACCCAAAATATAGCGCCAAAGCCCTGCATTGGTAGAAATGACTATTGCGTAGTTCTTTCCAATTTCTACCTCACTTAGCGGAATGGTTTCAGAGTCTTCCCCGCAAAATTTATCCATCGGGATGAATTCATAGAAAATACCAAAGTCGAGCATTAGTAAAAGCTCTTCGCTGTTTGCTTGATCCTGAATGCCAAAAAATCCCTCTGAGGCATTATAGGTTTCTACAAAACTGAAATTTTGTTGAGGTATAATTTCTTCAAATTGCTTGCGGTAAGGACTAAAGTTTACCCCACCATGCATGTACATTTCAAGGTTTGGCCACACCTCATGCAAATTGGTAGCGCCTGTTTTTTCTAAAACCTTTCTTGCCAAAATGAGCATCCATGAAGGTACTCCTGCCAGGCTACTTACATCTTCCCGAATGGTAGTGTTGGCGATGGCCTCAATTTTACTTTCCCATTCATTCATGAGACTAATTTTGTTGTTGGGCGTGCTGCGCATCTCCACCCAAAAGGGAAGGTTTTCAATAATAATGGCCGATACATCACCATAAAAACTCTGATTTTTATGATCATTGATAAATGAACTTCCACCTAGGCGAAGACTCATTCCTGAAAATATTTTAGTGTCGGGATTATTGTTGCAATAAATGGAGAGTAAATCTTTACCTCCTTTAAAGTGGCAATCCTCAATGGCCTCCTGGCTTACAGGTATAAATTTACTCTTGGCATCGGTAGTTCCACTTGATTTTGCAAACCATCGAATTTCGCTTGGCCAGGTAATGTTTTGCTTACCTGCACGCATCCTGTCTACCTCAGGTTGTAGGGTTTCATAAAAGTGAAGCGGAACGCGGGATTTAAATTCTTCGTAAGAAGTAATGCTTTCAAAATCGTATTTCTTGCCCCATTCTGTACCTTTGGCAGTATCCAAAAGCGTGAATAAAACCTCCTGCTGTACCTCATTGGGGTACTTCATGAAAAGCTCGATCTGATGAAATCTTTTCTTCATCCGCCAGCTAATAAAGGAGTTGACTAAATCGATTTTCATGTTTGGTGTTAATTAGTTTGAGACTACAATTTTAGCAAAATGCAATTAAATACAACACTTTCCAAAATGCCTGCTTACATAAATGGGCAGGTTCATTATCTATTAAAGACGGACAATGACTTCCTAAAAATGAATGACTGCATAGGTCGTGAATTTTCTATCGAGTTTGTTGGCGAAAAATATTGTGCGTCTTGTGGTAATCAATTTACGGATTTGTATCGAATGGGATTTTGTAAGAATTGTTTTTTTACGAGCCCCTTGGCAGGAGAAAGTATCATCCGCCCTGAGCTTAGCCGTGCGCACCTAGGTGAAGAAGATCGTGATCTGGCTTTTGAAAAAGGTTATCAATTGCAAGAGCATGTGGTCTATTTAGCCAATAGCGGAGGTTTAAAAGTGGGAGTTACACGTCAGCAGCAAGTGCCCACTCGATGGATTGACCAAGGTGCAACACAGGCAATTGTTCTTGCCAAAACCAGTAACCGCTATGAAGCGGGGATGATTGAGGTAGACATGAAAAATCATGTAGCTGATAAAACCGCCTGGCAGCGAATGCTCAAAAATGAAGATGCTGAGGTGAATTTGGTGGGAGAAAAGGAAAGATTGGCGGGATTGCTGAGTACCGATTTACAGCATTTTGTGTGTGATGATAATGAGATTCATACTATGGATTATCCGGTAGATCACTATCCCACGAATGTGAAAGCGATAAACCTGGATAAAAATGCGGAGGTGAAAGCTGTACTTCAGGGTATACGCGGGCAGTACTTAATATTTGAAGGCGGGGGAGTTCTTAATCTTAGAGGCCATACCGGCTACCGCGTGAAAATCTCATTTTAATAGAATGAAGAAGATTTGTCTTTAAAATAATCCCTGTTCCAAATAGGGCGGGCAAGGCAATATTGAAAATCCAAATAATGAAAGAGGCGTTAATAAGCTCAGCTTCACTGGCTAAAGAGCTGTCAAAAATGTAGATGGCCAAAGCTCCTTTTATAATAAAGTCTGCCGCTGCAAAAGTTGGAATCAAAGCGGTGATGAAGTAAAAAACTATTACGGATAGGAATAATTCTATGCCCAGAATTTCCGGATTCCACATGGCGAGTAGGCCGATAAACTGCAAATTATAGCTCAGGTACTTTCCAATAGAAAGAAAGAGCAAGGTGATTTTTTCACTGAGAATCGGGCGGTTATTCAATATGTATTTTGAAATATCCCATTTGCCCGCGTTTCGCTCATTGAGCCATTTTTGAATTTTTAGAATAGAAAGGTAGATAGTAATAAGCACTACAGAGATTAGTAATATCCCCAGTAGAGCGTAGGCTAAAGTGATTTTTGATTCGTAATAAGCGAGTAGAATCAAAGCACTTCCGCCAAGGAGAAATTTGGTGATAAACCTTGGGAAGTGTGACCAAAAGGTGAGGAAGACAGTTTTTTGGCGATCTCCTTTTTGATTGAGCATCACATATCTTCCGGCTAATTCGCCACTATTGGCAGGTGTGATAAAGGCCAGTGCATAGCAAATGAAGTTAGTTTTGAAGGCGCGCTTCAAGCTGATGGTTTCCACAAAGTTGTTGACCACTTGCCAAATGATAGCATCAAACAGAAGGTTGGCAACCCACAGGGCAAAAAATACTGAAAGATAAATGTACGGATCATGCCAGGTGTAGGTGAAAACGCCATGGTATTCGGTGCTTTGCAACTTTGAAAGTATGAAATAAGCGGCCACGCCAATCAATGCCAATTTCAGCAGTAATTCTAATGTGCTTTTTATCCAGGCCTTGTTCATATCAAAAATCGAGTTCTTCACCAGGTCCTAGCTCAAAGTATTTTCTAAAACCAAATACAATTGGATAAATGAGCGCTGTGTCTGCTAAAGCAAAAAGAATTTTAAAAAGCCATCCATCAGCTATAAGCCCGGTAATGAAGGAAACTTCTGCTACCCCTAAAAAAATAATACCCACCACCAAGGTGGTGTCTACCAATTGAGAAATTACCGTGGAGAAATTGTTTCTAAGCCAAAGGTGTTTGCCTTTGGTCACTCTTTTCCAAAAGTGAAAGATGCGAATGTCTAAAAACTGAGCAGCCAGATAAGCGACCATGCTGGCCATAATTATTTTCCATGAGTTTTGAAAAACGGAAGAGTAATCCTGTTCCGAAACGGGGCTGCTTTCAATAGCTGGAAAACTATGGCCAACGTATAGAATTCCCAATACTAAAAGTGTAGAAAAGAAACCGGCAAACACAACCTGATTGGTGCGCTTGCGCCCATATATTTCCGAAAGGATATC
>JAUHWX010000135.1 GCA_030427285.1 Bacteroidia bacterium | reverse complement strand
AATAGTGCAAGAGCTTATTGTATTAAATAGTGCAAGCACGGCTGCCTACTCCAGCCAATTTAACCAACGCGTAGAAAAGACCGAAAGGTTGAAATTATTTCTTGTTGGCTCGGCTATTACGCTATACCTGCTTTTTGTTGTTTTACTGGCCTGGCCTCTTATCAAGTCTCTTCAGCGCATAGCCAGGCAAAAATCTGAAGATCTTCAAAAGGAAAAAGAATTTAACCACCAGCTTTCATTACGTGAAGAGGAACTAAGGCAAACGATTGACCAACTCGACCTCTCGCGACAGCACCTTGAGCGGAGCCAGGCTAACATAAATGCCATCATGGATTTCTCTAACCAAGAAATTTGGTCTGTAGACTCAAATGGTGTGGTTCAAACTGCAAACAAAAGATTTCATAGGGAATACCTACGCGTTTTTGGTGAAGATTTGATTGAGGGAGAAACGAATCTTTTGTCATCCTTTAAGGATCAAAAAATGAGTTTATGGTTAGAAAAATATCAGCAAGTGCTATCCGGACAACCTCTGCAATTTTCATACAAACGAGAAGTAGACAATCACATTCTGGATGTAATTCTAAACCCGATCTATGATGGCAGCGGGCGTATTTCTGGTGCAGCTGGTTTCTTAATAGACAACACTGCCGAGGCACGAAAAAAGGAGGAAATTAAAATATCTGAAGAACGACTAACCCTGGCTCTTGGCAATTCTAATCAAGGTATGTGGGATTGGAACATCAGTACCGGAAAGCTCATTGCAAATAACACTTTCTTTGAATTACACGGCTACGCTAATGCTACTGAGTTTTCAGATCATGCTCAATTTTGGCGTGACCATATTCATAAAGAATATATATCCATTTACGAGCAATTTATGGCGGATGCTCAAGCTAAAAATGACTATTCTGCCGATTTTGAATATTTAGGAGTAAAAAAGGACGGTAGTGAATTTTGGCTTCATCTTATAGGGAGAATGGTAGCTACGGACTCCAATGATACCAAACGAATGATTGGAACCATCACTGACATTACCGCTAAGAAGAAAAATGAAATCGAGCTTAAAAAGCTGTATGACCATGAGCAGCTTTTGAATCAAGAACTGGCTGAACAGGAGCACCAGTTAAAGTCCTACATTTCAAATCTTGAGCAAACTAAAGCAAGACTGGAAGAAAGTGAAGGCAGGCTAAAAAAAGTGATTGAAAACCTTCCGGTGGGCGCTCTTTTAATACAAGGCGAGCAAGTTTATATCAACAAAAAAACAACCCAGATACTTGGCTATAAAAGTTCCGAAATACAAACGGTAAACGATTGGTTTAACGTGGTGTACGAGGGTCAAGACAAGATCCAAATCAGAAAGTTATACGATTCGGCTCTAGCCTCAGGAATAAAAGAGCCTTTTCTATTTGCTACCAACACCAAAGATGGTGTGCGCAAGGTAATTGAGTTTGGAGGCTATAACTACGGCTCCTCAGTAGTGTGGACATTAATTGATGTTACCGAAAAAAGAAGAGCCGAAAGAGCCTTGATAAAAAATGAGGAAGTTATTCGTGATCTTTATAAAGTTTCCTCTAATCGCTTTTTCTCTTTTGAAGAAAAAATTGACCGAATTTTATCCCTGGGGTGTGACAGGTTTGGAATGCGATATGGTATTCTTTCTGAAATAAACCTCAAAAGAAGGCATTATGCAATCAAGCATTCTTACTCACAGGAAGAAGGCCTCCCTTTACAGGATATGAAACTAGAGCTGGACGATACATTTAGCTCGGTGGTAGCTGAAACCCAAACTCCACTGGCTATTGATGATATTGAAAACTCAGACTTACTTGGCCACCCCGCTCATGATAAACTTCCACTTCGTGGATACATTTGCGCTCCCGTTTTTGTACACAATGAACTTTATGGCACACTCAACTTCTCGAGTCCCGAACCAAATCGCTATCGCTTTACCCAAAATGATAAAGATCTCATAAGCTTAATGGCACAATGGGCAGGGGCTGAAATGGAATCTATAAAAACCCGAGAAGAAATAATAAAAGCCAAGGATGCCGCGGAGGAGGCGGCAATCGCAAAAAGCGACTTTTTGGCCACTATGAGTCATGAAATAAGGACACCAATGAATGGAGTGATAGGTATGACTAGCCTGCTTTTGCAAACCAAACTAAATGAAGAGCAGCTGGATTATGTAAATACCATAAGGCTAAGTGGTGATGCCCTACTTTCAGTGATAAATGACATCCTCGACTTTAGTAAAATTGAGGCCGGAAACATGGCTCTTGAAGAGTTTCCTTTTGAAATAGTTCAATGCGTAGAAGAATCCGTAGAGCTGCTTTCATCCCGTGTAGTTGAAAAGGGTATAGAGCTGGCTTACTTTATAGATCCTGATGTGCCGGCTGTAATTTCTGGAGATATCACGCGATTACGACAAATACTAATAAACCTGGTAAGCAATGCCATTAAGTTTACCGAAAAAGGTGAAATTGTAATTAATGTACAGATGAAGAAACGAGAAGGCTCTTCGGCATTAATTCATTTCTCGGTGCGCGATACTGGTATTGGTATTTCTGATAGTCAGCAAAAAAGGCTCTTTTCGGCCTTCACTCAGGCTGACTCTTCCACTACCCGCAAATACGGGGGAACTGGCCTTGGTCTCGCAATTTGCAAGCGCCTCACCACCTTGATGGGTGGAGATATTTGGGTTGATAGCACCCCTAATGTTGGGTCTGATTTCCAATTTACTATCAAAGCTGAGATTATTAAACAACATCGGATAGATTCAGATGCAGCTTTCGAAAATGAGGCTTCCTTATATGGCCGCAAAGGGCTCATCGTAGATGACAACGAAACCAATCTCAAAATTCTTTCCAAGCAGTTAAGCCTTTGGGGAATAGAAGTCATTACGGCAAACAATCCAACAGACGGATACGAATTGAGCATGAAGTCCAAAAATCTGGACTTTATGATTGTAGATTATGAAATGCCTGATATAAACGGTGTTGAGCTTGCCGAAAAAATTCGAAAGCATCACTCCATAGAAGTGCTACCCATTGTATTACTAAGCTCTGCCTACCCCGATGTCAATGATAAAAAAATAGCTGAGCTTTTTTCAAACTACTTTATGAAGCCTACAAGGCATAGCATTTTACAAAAAACGTTAGTCAAGATTCTTGCTAAAAAAGATATAACCTTAAAAAGTCAGCTCACAGACTCAAGCACAGAAGAGCTGCATACCCTCGGTACAAAATATCCATTAAACATATTGCTTGCTGAGGACAATATGGTAAATCAAAAGCTAGCGGTACTCACATTAGAAAAAATGGGATATAAAATGGACGCTGTTGCAAATGGCTTTGAAGTACTAGAGGCAATAGCAAGGCAATCCTATGACCTGATTTTTATGGATGTGCAAATGCCTGAAATGGATGGACTGGAAGCAACCAAAGCAATATTGAACAAATACGGAAACAAACGTCCGGCAATTGTAGCCATGACCGCTAATGCCATGGAGGGCGATCGTGAACGATTTATTGAAGAAGGAATGGACGACTATATAAGCAAGCCTATAAGCATTAATGCTATTAAGAGTATGCTTATAAAGGTAAGTGCCAAAAAAATGTCCAAATCCTAAAATGCGCCATAAATTTCAATTACCTGCCGAGAATATTGATAGGTTAAAATCAAGGCTTTTGAAATGGTGTGATACAAGCAGCCACTCTAGCTTTTTAGACAGTAATAATCATACTGATAAGTATAGCCAATACCAATGGCTAGTGGCTATTGCGGCACACAAGATAATTCGGCCTTCTGAAGACTGTTTTCCAGAATTAAAGGATGAACTCCACAAAACAAAGGATTGGGTTTTTGGCCATTTGAACTATGATCTAAAAAACAGCATAGAAAAATTACACACCTCCAGCCCTGATACCATTGGTTTTTTCAATATGCTATTCTTTGTGCCTCAAATTGTCATTTATATGCGTCAGGGCAAAATATGGGTTGAAAGCCTGAAACATACAACTGCCAAAGAATTTTACGATGATCTACCAGATTTTAATGTTTTATCAAAAAACATTAAAATCAAGCTAGAGCCAAAAACCGAAGAGGCCGAGTATTTGCAAAAAGTAGAATTGCTTAAAGAGCAACTTCAATATGGAAATATCTATGAGATAAACTACTGTATAGAATTTTCTGCGTTGGCACCGGATTTTTCGCCCTTGGCAGCTTTCGCTAAACTTAACAAAAGTGCCGCTGCACCTTTTTCAGCATATTATAAAAACGACCAAGTACACTTAGTGTGTACCTCGCCAGAAAGGTATATTCAAAAACAAGGGAGCCAGATTATTTCTCAACCCATAAAGGGTACCATAAGGCGAGACAAAAACCCTGAAACAGATGCAACCCTAAAATCGGCATTGTACCACAACGAAAAGGAACGCAGCGAAAATGTAATGATTACCGATTTGGTAAGAAATGACTTAAGCCAAACCGCCAAGCGCGGCACAGTGAAGGTAGACGAGCTTTTTGGGATTTACACCTTCAACACTGTACACCAAATGATAAGCACGGTTTCAAGCACTTTGGATAGTAAGTATGATGGTGTTGATGTATTAAAAACTACCTTCCCAATGGGCAGCATGACAGGAGCACCAAAAATAAAGGCGATGGAGCTGATTGACGAGCATGAGAATTTTGCTCGAAACCTATACGCTGGTTCGGTAGGTTATATAAATCCAAATGGTGACTTTGATTTTAATGTTGTCATCCGCAGCCTTTTTTACAACGCATCCTCAAATCAACTATCAGCAAGAGTAGGAAGCGCAATCACCATACACTGCGATGCCAAAAAAGAATATGAAGAGTGCCTTTTAAAGGCTGAAAATTTATTTGCCGCTTTGCGCTAGATCACTATTGCCAGCCAAATGACATTTTCTTGTCCAAGGCTTTTTACCTTTGACTTCTCTATGCTAAATTTTTCAAATATTATCCCCCGGTTTTTGAAGAGCCACTATATAGATGACTCCTCAAAATTCTTGATTGCCTGTAGCGGTGGTGTGGACAGCATGGTACTAACCGAACTATTTGTACAAGCTGGGCTGAAACCCGCATTAGCGCATTGCAATTTTATGCTTCGCGGTGCTGATGCTAATGCTGATCAAAGGCTTGTAGAAAATTATGCGCGCCAAAATGGACTTCCCTTTTACACCAAGAACTTTGACACGTCAGCTTACGCAAAAGAGCATGGAATTTCCATACAAATGGCCGCTCGAGATTTGCGCTACGCTTACTTCGAGGAAATACTCAAGCAGCACAATATAGATTATCTATGCACGGCACATCATGCCGATGATTCATTGGAAACTATACTTCTAAACCTGGGTAGAGGCAGCGGAATAGCCGGTCTTACGGGAATGAAACCAAAAAGAGATTCACTTTTAAGGCCGCTGTTAAATCTTACCAAAAGTGCAGTTGTAGAAATTGCACATGAACTAAAGCTAAGTTGGCGAGAGGATGCTTCGAATGATAAGACGGACTATCAGCGAAATTATATTCGCCACAAAGTAGTACCCATTTTCAAGCAAAACTTCCCTGGGTTTGATAGCGCTTTTGCAAACACCTCAAAGCAATTAATACATGACGGAGCGCTTTACCAATTTTTGCTTGACGAAAAAATTAATGCCTTAATAATTCAGGAAGGTGAATTATTGAAAATGCCCATTGCATCACTTGTCAAAATGCAGGGCTATCCCTCGCTACTACATCATTGGCTAAAGCCATATGGAAATTTTGACCTTGATGCTATTGAAAATAGCCTCAACGGAAAAAGTGGCCGAGTGTTTGCAATTGGTGAGCACGAGCTATTAGCTGATCGTGAATTTCTTATTTTGCGAACAGCTCAGCACACCCAAGAAGAGGTTTATACTTTAGAAGAAAATGAATGGGAACTAAGCGAACCTTTTCCACTTTTTTTTGAAGAAATTTCAGCGGGAGAATTTAAAATTCCGATTAGCAAAAAATATGCAGCTTTTGATAAAGAAAAACTCCAATTTCCGCTCACCATTAGAAAGTGGAAAAACGGAGATTACTTTTATCCACTGGGGATGAAGGGCAAAAAAAAGCTCAGCGATTTCTTTGTAGACCAAAAGCTAAACCTCTTTGAAAAAGAGGATGCCTGGATAATGCTATCCGGAGATGATATTATATGGGTGATAAATCAACGAATAGATGATAGATTTAAAATTTCGGATACCACAAAAACTGTTTACTTTGCGCGACTTAATTAATATTTTGGGAATGAAAAAACTAATAGTCCTAGCTACTCTTCTCTTTGCTTTTCAGTTTGTTAATGCCCAGGTGTATGATCCTGTGAAGTGGAAATACTCCGTAAAATATCTTGATAATAATAAAGCTGAACTTCTGGTGAGTGCTACCATTGAAGAGCATTGGCATGTATACAGCATCGAAATTCCTGAGACGTCACCTGTTATTGGAACTGCCATTACGGTAGAAGAGTCTCCCGCATATGCACTAAATGGGCCACTACGCGAACCTACCCCTGTAGAAGAATATGACCCCAATTTTGACGAAACTTTAAAGTGGCACAAAGATAAAGTAACCTTTACGCAGCCTATCAGCATCTTATCAGAAAAAGACTTCTCCATTAAGGGTGAACTTATGTTTATGGTGTGTAATGAATCTATGTGTTTACCACCGGAGTATATTGATATTTCATTTGACATAAAGGGTAAGCCTCAAAAAGTGAATCCCAAAGTAGAGGATTCCAAAAAGCCTGAACCGACTATAAATACCGAAGCCATCTCTGATGAAATTACTGATGAAACTGATCCGTCAGATATAGCGCCAGGTGTAGACGAAGAAAAAGAAGAAATTGACTATGCCTATACGGGTGAAGATACCTTGACATCAGATGATGCTACAGAAGAAGTGGTGGCCACTAATGAAAACCCTGAATCAGGTGGAGGGCGCTCACTATTAGGGATTTTTATCCTTAGCTTTTTAGGCGGATTTGCGGCACTTCTTACCCCCTGTGTTTTCCCAATGATTCCTCTTACAGTAAGTTTCTTTACAAAGCAAAGTAAAAACCGGGCAAAAGGTATTGCCAACGCTATGGTTTACGGCTTGGCTATTATTCTGCAATACACGGCCATCGGTTTCATTATTGTAAAAGTATTTGGCTCAGATGCCCTAAACGCTCTGTCTACCAATCCGTGGATGAATATCTTCTTCTTTGCCCTTTTGGTAATTTTTGCTATTAGCTTTTTTGGAGCTTTTGAAATCACGCTTCCTTCTAAGTGGGTAAATAAAAGTGACCAAGCCTCAGACAAAGGAGGCATCATTGGAATATTCTTTATGGCCTTTACTTTGGCACTGGTGTCGTTTTCATGCACTGGTCCTATTATTGGGTCGTTACTAGTAGAAGCGGCCAGTGGCGGCTACCAAGGCCCCCTTATCGGGATGTTTGGTTTCTCCCTGGCTTTGGCTCTTCCATTTACATTATTTGCCATTTTTCCGGGCTGGCTAAACTCTCTGCCAAAAAGTGGTGGCTGGCTAAACTCCGTAAAAGTGGTATTAGGGTTTATAGAGCTGGCCTTTGCATTCAAATTTCTTAGCGCAGCTGACCTGGTATGGCAAGCCGGAATCCTTCAGCGCGAGTGGTTTATTGCCATCTGGATTGCCATATTCATTATGCTCACCCTATATCTATTGGGTAAATTTAGAATGCCACATGACAGCCCCATGGATAAAGTATCCGTACCAAGATTGTTGATGGCCATCCTTTCATTATTCTTTGTAGTTTACCTTATTCCAGGTATGTGGGGTGCTCCTTTAAAATTAATTAGTGGTTTTCCCCCACCCATGTTCTATAGCGAATCTCCCGGTGGCTTTGGTGGATCGGCCAAGGTAGTTTCTGCCATGAGCAATGAAGAAATACCCGAAGGTGCTGATCCTGAGCACTGCCCTCTATCGCTAAACTGCTTCCATGATTTTGAGGAAGGTCTTGCTTACGCCAAAAAAGTAAACAAGCCTGTAATGCTCGACTTTACGGGATGGGGTTGTGTAAACTGCCGTAAGATGGAAGAGAATGTATGGAGTGATCCTAGAGTATTAGAAATACTTAGAGAAGATGTAGTGCTCGTGTCTCTGTACGTGGATGAGCGGAAAGAATTGCCAAAGGAAGAGCAATTTGTATCAGAAGTAACGGGCAAAAAGGTAAAAACCATCGGTAATAAATGGAGTGAATTTCAGGTGAAACACTTTAAGAGCAACAGCCAACCGCAATACATTTTGCTTAACCATAAGTCTATGAAACCTCTTAATGGCACTACTGCCTATGATCCAGACATTGAACTGTACATAGAGTGGCTGGAAGAGGGTGTATCAAAGTTTGAGAAGAGTAAATAAATAAAAGCCCTATCATTATACTAAAACCGCTCCGATTTTTATCTGGGCGGTTTTTTATTGCTTCAAACTTTAGTTATCATCGGTTTCTTATCAGTCTTAGCCGGATTCAACTGCCTTTAAAACATTGTTTTCGGGATCAACTGTAAAGGTGCTTATAAAATACTCATAGACTTTCTATTCATGACCAAAGTCTGCTCCAAACACCCTGATGATATAAAATTGAGATTTGATGCCCACCAGCTCTTTCCACAAAGTTTAAAATTTCAGGAAACTTTGATTCAGCACCTATTCGAAACTCAATCAAGTACATAAACCCCTTTGCAAACTTTAATGCTCGCACTTTTGTAAAGTACTTCTATTGTATATTCTTAAGATCATAGAAGTTTTGAGAGTTCCCATCCACAAATTGTCTCTCACCCTGGTTTAAAATCTCAATTTGATTTCTATACCCTTTCTGCCAGCGGAAAGATCAGGTTTGCATGCAGTCTTCCACGGGTCTCTTATTACCTTGATCAACAGTAAGCGCGCACCCTAAAGTAGGACAATGATTCAGCTCTCATTAAGCTTTCATTGGTCTTCATACATCTGCTCGTTTTTATAAAATAAAAAAACCCCGCTCCAAATTACTTTGAAGCGGGGTCTACTAATTGAATAGTATGTATCTAAAGGATTACTCCTTCACTAAACGTCTTACGGCTTTTACCTGCTCCGCAGACACTTCTATCA
>JAUHWX010000134.1 GCA_030427285.1 Bacteroidia bacterium | reverse complement strand
GCTATAGATTTTGACCGCGAAGGCACTAACTTGCCCCTACTATATACTAATCTCCAATCTGTTATGAAAAAGTATACTATTTTGGCAATTTTAGCTGCGTGCCTGTTTGTTGCCCTCCTTCAACCTGAACTAAGTGAAAAAGATAAATATCGAATCAGCATTAACTCACATGAGTTTAGCACCAGGCCGCATTTAAATCCTAAGGAAATAAAAGAAATGCCAAAAAAAGACCGTCCTGACCTGGCTTGGGAGCAAGACTTTTTGGCTACTATGGATCCGGCTTTAGGCAGGCCAACTCCCGAAAAGCTATTTCCGGTTTACGCGCAAGTTTCGCAAGCCCAGCAGCACCTTACCGCCACTCCCGGTTCTGTTTCCACACCATGGGTAGAAAGAGGCCCTTCCAATGTATCGGGACGGACTCGGGCTATTGTTTATGACCCAAATGATCTTACCCATAAAAAAGTGTGGGCAGGTGGTGTAAGTGGAGGCCTCTGGTATAATAATGATATTTCTAATTCTTCCTCACAATGGGTGGCAGTTAATGACTTTTGGGATAATATCGCTATTACCGCCATCGCCTTTGACCCAACAAATACCCAGGTTATGTATGTAGGCACAGGTGAAGGATGGAATCAATCTTCTTCAGGTGCACGAGGTGCCGGTATTTGGAAGTCTATCAATGGCGGAACTACATGGACACACCTGAGCAGCACTTCTGGATTCTATTTTGTGAATGATTTAGTTGTAAGAAACGAAAGCGGGAGTGGAGTATTATATGCTGCTGTAAAAGGATTTTATTACATGAAATCATGGCATGGCAGCTCAGAAGAAGGCTTGCAGCGCTCTACCAACGGTGGTACAAGCTTTACTCAGGTTTTGCCTAACGTACCCGGTGAATCCAGCAATTATGCTGTAGCAGATATTGAAATTGGTGCTGACAATAAGCTTTGGGTTGGCACTATGGATTTTGCCTTCAGCGGCACTGACCGTGGAGGAGGTCGTGTACTAACTAGTACCAATGGCACTACATGGTCGGTAAGCTACACCCATTCAGGAGGCCGAAGAGTGGAAGTGGCCTGTGCACCCGGCAGTGCTAATCATGCCTATGCAATGATCGAATCCTCTGGCACTATTGATGGAATTGTAAAAACAACCAACAATGGAACTTCATGGAGTGCGGTATCAGAACCTAACGATGCCGACAATGGAATTCCAGCAACTGATTTTTCACGCGGTCAGGCTTGGTATGATATGATTTTGGCGGTAGACCCAAATAACAGCAGTGTAGTTTTTGCAGGCGCAGTAGATTTATTTAAGTCCTCAAACAGTGGAAGCTCATGGAGTCAAATTGCACATTGGTATGGAGGCTTTGGGTTTCCAGAAGTACATGCCGATCAACACGCGATAGCATTTAAACCTGGTTCATCATCAGAAGTATTATTCGGAAACGATGGTGGTATCTATAGATCTATCAATGCCAACAGCACTTCTCCATCATTTAGCCATATGAATAATGGTTACAACATTACTCAATTCTATGCCTGTGCAATTCACCCCACAGCTGGTAGCAATTACTTTTTGGCTGGAGCCCAGGATAACGGTAGCCATAAGTTTGGCAGCGCGGGCATTAACTCCACTACTGAAGTAACCGGTGGCGATGGAGCCTATTGTTTTATCGACCAAACCAACGGAAACTACCAGGTTACATCATACGTTTATAATAGCTATTGGCGATCTACCGATGGAGGAAACTTCTGGGGAAGCCGTTTCCAAAGTGATCAGAGCACTGGCAAGTTCATCAATCCTACTGACTACGATGATAACTTAGATATCCTATACTCCACGCGCACCACTACCACCATCAATCGGGTAACTAATATAACAGGCACCCCGTCCATTGGGTCTTTTACCGTAACCGGAATGAACAGCATGGCTTCACACCTAAGAGTATCTCCATACACTACCACCTCCACTACCCTATTTGTAGGCACTGAAGCGGGCGACCTCTATAAAATAACTAACGCTGATGGCGTTTCACCTTCTTCATCAAGTATTGGTGGGAGCCTGCCTGCCGGTAATATTTCTTGTGTAGAAATTGGCGCCAATGAAAATGAACTCTTGGTAACATTTTCCAATTATGGCGTAACCTCTGTATGGTACACCAGCAATGGAGGAACAACATGGTCTAACAAAGAAGGCAACCTACCTGACATGCCGGTGCGCTGGGCTTTATTTAATCCAAACGACAGAAACGAAGTAATTTTGGCAACCGAGGTGGGAATATGGAGCACGAGTAATATTAGTGCCACAACCCCATCCTGGGCTTCTAGCAATAGCGGTTTGGCCAATGTGCGTGTAGATATGCTGCAAATTCGTGATAGCGACCTGGAAGTAATTGCTGCCACACACGGGCGGGGTTTATTTTCATCTTCAGGTTTTGCAGCAGCTCAGGTTCCAGTAGCTGATTTTGGCGTAAGCGCAAGCACTCCTTGCACGGGGCAAACAGTAGCCTTGGTCGATAGTAGCACAGGAAATCCAACCAGTTGGATGTGGACTATTACACCATCCACTTTTAGTTTTGTGTCAGGAAGTTCTGCGAGCAGCCAAAACCCGGAGGTGAGTTTTACTACAGCAGGAACTTACAATATAAAATTGGTAGTGAGCAATGCCAATGGAAGTGATAGCTTGGAAATATCTCAAGCCATCGAAGCCGGGGGTCACTCTTTGCCATTTACCGAAGATTTTGAAGGAATAGCCCCTGGATGGACGGTAGACAATCCTGACAATGGAATTACATGGGGACTGTATACTGTGGCCGGAAATACACCCGGAACCAAAGCTGCTGGAGTGGATAACTATTCCTACAACTCATCAGGAGCAAGAGATGGACTCATTTCTCCGGCTTTAAATCTTAGCAGTGTAACTCAAGCCACTCTAACTTTTGATTACGCCTACCGCAGGTATAACAATACCTACTCCGATAGCTTGGCTGTGTATATCAGTACCGATTGTGGAGCAACGTACACTCAAATTGCGCTTTACGGAGATAACGGCAGTGGTAGTTTTGCTACCGGGCCAAATACTACCTCAGGCTTTACGCCCTCTAATGCAGCGGATTGGTGTGGAGCCACAGGAAATCCCACTTGTCCTTCCATTGACATAAGCACATATACAGGAAATGACAACGTGCGCATTAAGTTTGAAAACATTACCGATTACGGTAACAGTATGTATGTTGATAATATTAATGTAACCGGCTCAGTTGGGGTAGCTCCGGTCGCCCAATTTAGCGCCAACAAAACCAACGCATGTACCTCTGACACAATCACCTTTACAGACCTATCAACAAATTCACCAACCGGATGGACATGGAGCTTCTTACCTAATACCGTTACTTATGTAAATGGAACATCGGCTTCATCGCAAAACCCTGAAGTTATTTTTAATTCAAGTGGAAATTATCAGGTTAGTCTAAATTCAAGTAATGTAGTAGGCAACGATACTGAGTTAAAGGCAAGCTATATTTCTGTCACAAACGTAGTTGTTCCATCAACTTCAATTTCTGCAAGTGCTACTACTATTTGCTTTGGTACAATGGTAAATTTCACTGCAACCCCAAGTAATGGAGGCACTTCTCCGAGCTACCAATGGAAGGTGAATGGTGTAAATGTAGGAACGAACAACAGTATCTTCAGCTCATCAACTTTAAACAATGGCGATATAGTAAGTTGCGTAATGACCAGTAACGCTCCGTGCGCCAGCCCTGCTACAGCTACAAGCTCCACCATAGCCATGACGGTCAACGCAGTTACCACACCATCGGTTAGCATCAGTGCTTCGGGTACAACAATTTGTGCCGGCACCAATGTAACCTTTACCGCTACGGCAGTTAATGGAGGTAGTACACCATCTTATCAATGGAAAATAAATGGAAGCAATGTAACCGGAGCAGGTGCAATTTTTAGCTCTTCCACATTGGCCAATGGAGATGCTGTAAGCGTAGAACTTAGCTCAAGCGAAAATTGTGTTACTGCCAACGCGGTTACTTCAAACGTAATAAGCATGAGCGTAAGCAGTGCGGTAGCGCCTTCGGTAAGCATTAGCAGTAATGATACCATCGTGTGCCAAGGCAGCAGTTCTAACTTTAGCGCTACAGCGGTCAATGCAGGTACGAACCCTTCTTACCAGTGGAAAGTAAATGGCATTAATGCCGGTGTAAACAGCCCTACATTTATCAGCACCCTAAATAATAATGATGCTGTTTCAGTAGAAATTACTTCTTCATTGACATGTGCTTCGCCCACCACGGCAGTTTCTGCCAGCAAAACGGTGCAGGTAGTGCAAGACCCTGTGATTACTAATACTACTACCTTGCCCGTAGGCCCACTGTGTAAGGGAGATACCATTCCGCTTACAACCACGGTAAACAGTTTCGGAAACCCAGGGATAGGCCACTGGAATGGGCCAGGCGTAGCCAATGGGAAGTTTATTGCCGGAAATGTAGCCACAGGTAGCCATACCTTGTTCTATTCATACTCCTATGTAAACTCACCGTTTTGCTCACAATCAATCAGCTTAACGGTAAATGTGGAAAACGTGCCAAAACCGACCATATCAAACAATAATATGGTGCTTACATGCAATGAAGCAGGCTACAATTATCAGTGGATTTTGAATGGAAATGCTATTCCCGGAGCTACAGCACAAACACACACCGCTACCGGAAATGGAACCTATAGTGTACAAATAGGTCTTACTGGTTGTTCTGATCAATCAGATCCGTTGGTGATAAATGACTTTGGAATGGATGACCTCAAAGCAGCTCTTGGGTTTAAATTGTTCCCCAACCCGGCAAAAGATGAAAGTACCTTTGAGCTAAGAAACCCCGGCACGGACAAGCTCACTTATGAATTGATTGCTTTTAATGGTGCTGTGGTTTTGAGAAAGGAGATTTCTGCTGGAGCTTTGGTGAAAGAGAAGATCAACCTAAGCCATCTAGCCGCTGGATTTTATACCCTTCAAATAAAAGCTGGTGAGCACAGCATCATTGAAAAGCTGGGAAAGCAGTAAAATAATTATTGTGTATTTGGAAAACCTAAAGGGCGGTCCAAGTGGGTCGCCCTTTGTTTTTTATGAAAATGGCAGATTGCCCAAATCCACATTCCCCCCACTAATAATCACCGCAATTTTAGCTTTCGTAAAATGTGATTTATGTTTTAGCAAACATGCCAAAGCCACCGCGCTGCTTGGCTCTATGATAATCTTCATTCGCTGCCAAATTAGCTTTTGGGCATTTACAATTTCCTCTTCGCTGCACAGCAAAATATCATCCACATGCTTTCGGATGTATCCAAAATTGATGTCTCCCAAAGAAGTGCGTAAGCCATCAGCAATGGTAATGGGTTCTTTGGCAGGTTGTAATTCACCGGAGTGAAAAGACTCATAGGCATCATTGGCAAGCTCAGGCTCGCAGCCGATAATCTTAGTGCCAGATGAAAAGTATTTCCCGCTAAGGGCCGAGCCGCTGAGCAAGCCTCCGCCACCCACGGGTGTCAGTAGAAAATCAAGATTTTGAAGATCTTCAAAAACCTCCTTGGCGCAAGTAGCTTGGCCGCAAATAGTATTGTCAAAACTGTAGGGTGGGATAAAAGTGCAGCCCTTTTCGGTCATCACTTTTTCTAGAGTTGTTTCCCTAGCTTCTAAAGTAGATTTGCAAAAAATCACCTCCGCTCCGTACTCTTTCACGGCCGCCACTTTTACTTTGGGCGCATTTTCAGGCATCACAATATAAGCTGCTACTCCGGCCATTTTTGCGGCCCAGGCCAATGCCTGCCCATGATTACCAGAGGAATGTGTGGCCACGCCTTTTTTCTTCTGCTCATTGCTAAGCTGCAGCACCGAGTTCATGGCTCCTCGAGCTTTGAATGAACCTGTTTTTTGAAAGTTTTCACACTTAAAAAATACCTCGGCACCTACAAGCTTATTGATGTGTGAATTGGTAAGAATGGGCGTATTGTGAATATGCTGAGCCACGCGCTGATGCGCCTGCTCAATCAAAATTTGATCTATCATTTATATGGCTAAAGAATTTCCCTCAAGGGTACGCATTATGGGAATCATAACGGGGACACGCTGAAGTGTAAGCTCAATATTTTTGTTTTGACAATCTACTGGAATAAGATGACTCGAGCGATAGCCTTTTTTTGAAACTTTAACTTTAAGCTGATCGGAACGCCCAACAGGACCCTCCATTTTTATGTCAAAATTACCTTGGGCATCAGAAGATGTAGAGTGAATAATTTGACCTTTATATTCGATAGAAATAACAGCTCCCTCTACTGCATCGCCTGACGGCTCAGAAATTATCCCAGAAAATGAAATGCTGATCTTATCGCCATGCCCCCACATGAATACGGGGAGCAAAAAAATTAAGGATACTATGGCGATTTTCTTATTCATCTGATTCCAAAGTTAATAGCTTTTTCGAAAAAGGAATTGACTCATCAAATATTTCTTCCATCAATGTACGCAAAAAGCCTTCAAACTCTTCAACCAGCTCGCGGGTGACTTCCGCTTTTCGGTCCATCTTAAAAGGCATGGGCCATTTATTTACGTTTCGCAAACTTATAATTCCGGCATTTAGGCTTTCGCCTTGCGAATAATTTTTGAAGTATAAATAAGCGTACATCAGTAATTGTAGAGACTTGTTTTTTTCTTTGGGTTGCCTCAAATCAGCCATGTCCTTTATAGAAAGATTGCTGTCAATCACAGAGCCAGTCTTGTAATCTATCACGCGTAGCTCATCACCAATCCTGTCAACACGGTCCACAATCCCCTTGAGTTTTACTTCTTGGCCATCTTTCAAAGTCATTTGACAACTAAGGTCAAGTTCCAATCCCACCAAAGAAAGAACCTCGTTTTGGCTTTCCAATACTTCCAGTTCCTCTTTTTCCTTACGGAGAAAATTGACCAGCATTCCCACCAGGATTTCGCGAATAAGGAGGTTTTTACCAACATCTAAATCAGCCAGCTTGGCTTCCTTGCGAAGTTCATCCACCACAAGGTTTCGTATTTCTTCTTCGCTTAGCGCAAAAACAGGATCACTGGCTTTTAAGACACTTTTACATTTCACAATTTCATCGCCTTCCATCACGGAATACAAGCGCTCCAAAATATTGTGAACCACATTCCCTTGCTTGTCATAACCAGCCACCTCTTCCACCTCATCGGCTTCCTGCAAATTGAGTACCCGCTTTTTATAAAACTCCACAGGGTCATTTATATAATCTGTAATAGCCGTTGCCGAAAAACCCTTAACCGCCATTTCCTTTAGTCGCTCCATAATGGCCGGAGTTTTGACAATGTCGGTAGCATTTTTGTCTTCAATCTTCACCTCAAAAGTCGGATTGAGATATTCAAACTTTACCCTTCGATTGGCCTTTGGTAATTCATATTCCAGCTGCTTGATGAAGCGGCTCGGCTCACCACTTCCCAAACCTTCAGAAAGTCCGTTGTAAATAAGGGTAATATTTTCAGCTCGCTGGATTAGCCTATAAAAGTGATAGGCAAACACAGCATCCTTATCGAGGTAGGTTGGCAAACCAAACTCACGTTTTATATCAAAAGGAATCAAACTATTATCAGAGCGGCCTTTCGGCAAAATGTCTTCATTGAGGGAAATCATCACGATATTCTTAAAATCAAGGGTACGTGTCTCCAAAACCCCCATCACCTGAAGTCCGCTCAAAGGCTCTCCATAAAGATCCAAAGTTTCGCTTTTCAGCAAATCTTTATAAAAGCGCAAGGCTGTTTTTATATCCTCCACATAAGGGTATTCGGCCATCAAAAGTGACAGGCGATTGAACAACTTATAGAAGCCAAAAAGCGACTGAAGAAGGCTTGTTTTCTCAGGTTGAGCCTCATGAAGGCGCTCAGCAAGCTTCGCAAGACTCGCCCAAATTTGTGACAATGTATTGCTCTGATTAGCAAAAAACTGAACAAATTCCGCATTGAGCGTATCGCCACTTTCCTGCTGTAATTCGGCCGCAGAAATGAAGATTCTGTTCTGTTTTCGCATGTAATAGCGAAGCGACTCTGTGCTCACGCTATCCCCCACCCATCGCTTAAAAAGCGGGTGCCCCAGCATGTCATCCCACTTTTGAAAATGGAAGCTCGGATGGCCTTCTTTATCTCTTCGTCCGCTACTTTCAAACTCCTGAAACATTTCCAGCAATAGCTGAAAAAAACCAGCCACAGGAGTATTGGAAAGTGGCAATCCCATCGTTACGTTTAGCGTGGAAACATCTGCTGCCAGATTGTTGAGAAACGGCATCAGCATTTCTTCATCGGCCAGCACCACGGCCACATCTTCAAGCTGCTTTTCCTGAAAGCGCAATACAGCGGCATTGGCTGCAATAGCCTGCTGCTGGCGGCCACTCACATTTACAACTTCTATATTTTTGGGTATTTCAGCAAGGCTATTGTGCATCCATCGGAAATCCTCTTTTTCAATCAGTTCTTGAACGAGCTTGCTTTGGCGCAAAAAGTTTCCCGCTTCCTGATCGATATCCTTAAAATAATATTCATCCACATCCCAGTAAAATTCAGCCAAACCCTCTTGATACAAAGTCCGCAGTATTTCCTCTTCCGAAGCATTGAGGGCATTAAAACCAATGAACACAAACTTTTCAAATTGTTGTTTTAAAGTTTCAGTATGCGTGGTGATCGTATCAGCCATTTCGCGATAAGCGAGCCCTTGATACACTACTTTTTCTTCTTTTAGCCTTTCGGTAAAATGGGTGTACACATCTGGCAAAAGCCTCCATAGTTTGAGGTAATTCTGCACCAGTTCACTCATTTCCTTTTCAGGGTCCAGGTCCCACTTTTTTATGCGCTCCACATCGGCTAAATAATCAAACACCTCGCGGGCATTTACGCGATAGCGATCCAATTCATTAAAGTCTGCCAAAAGCAAATGTGCCCACTGGCTGAAATCCGCAAAACTCTCTTTGGGCTCAGGCGCCACAGCCGCATAACTATCATACAGCTTAAACATCAAGGAGGGTTGATCGGCCTGCTGCCAGCCAAGGCTTTGCAGCATAAAATCTTCGATGGTGGTGATATACGGGCTAAAAACCGGCTTGGTAATAAGCTTGCTCA
>JAUHWX010000133.1 GCA_030427285.1 Bacteroidia bacterium | reverse complement strand
TTGGCGATGCGTCAATTACAATTAACTACAGCCAGCCCTCTGTAAAGGGACGTGAAATATTTGGAGAACTAGTTCCTTACGGTAAAGTATGGCGTACCGGAGCTAATGAAGCAACAACCTTCACCACAGATAAGGATATCACCATTGGCGGTCAAAAATTAACCGCTGGTACGTACTCCCTGTTTACCATTCCTGGTGAAGATGAATGGACAATTATACTAAACTCTGATGCCAAACAATGGGGAGCTTACAAGTATGATGAAGAGAAGGATGCCGTGCGTTTTACTGTGAAACCCGTATCGCATGATATGACGGAAGCCATGACTTTCAGCGCTAAGAAAAACATAATTTACCTTGATTGGGCTGAGACACGTGTACCAATAGCAATCAAATAGTCTTTCTCTTAAAATTGTAGAAAGCCTGAACAGAAATGTTTGGGCTTTTTTATTTCAGCTCATGCTGAAGGCCGTAAAGCAAAGGATTTCCTGATCGTATTTTTAAGCAGGCATGGTTCATATATATCTTTCTCTTTCCCATGTTCCAAAGCATAATTTGAACTTTGCTTCCCTTAATCGGGACGTTTGTATCCCGCACCCTCACACTAAAGAAAGAAGTAAGTGAGGTATTTCTATTTTTTGCTAAATCCACCATTTCTGCTCGCCAGTCTAAAACCTTTCCTTGCTCATCGGTAGCTTGCCATACCCAATGCAGTTCTCCAGTTCCTGTAGTGCTATCTATAATCATATTCGCATCAATCACGTTATCTATGTTTGCTACAAGTTCCTCCAGATTTCCATCAAATATGGGTATCCACTCATTCTTCGTTTGCAATTGCCCTTTTTCTTGACACCACTCGCTGCTGTATAGTTTTTCTTTTCCGCTTTTCGCTAAAGCGTAAAAACTACCATTGTCATAGTTTACTTCACGCACTATATATGGAAAATAATTGGCCATGATATTCATCAACACAGGATCGGCACTTGACACATAGCCATAAGTCAAATATTGGTTAGTAGTTTGGCTCAGTTCCTCTTTCAACATCTCCCGATTGTATCCATTGTCTATCCATTCATACTTCCCTTTTGCATCATATAGCTTTTCATAATGTGCGTTAATTTCAGGGTGTGAATTGATAAAATGAAGCGTTCCTACCTCATCATAATCCATGGTTTCTTTTACTATTTGCTCATAAGATGAATTATAAAAAAGCTGATAATAAAGTCTTTGATAAATCAAGGAATACACGCATACGCCTGCTAAAACAATAAAAAGTACGAGCTCTTTCTTGAAGTCCATTTTGGGTAAACCACCAAATAAGGCCAACAGCAAAAAAGGAAAAGCAAAGATTAGAACTGATACCTGAAGGATAGGATTTACTAAATGTGAGTAGGCAAAACCGATAGCGAAAGGAATGGCAAACCAAAGAAACATTAAACCACGGGTTCCTAATTTTCCTTTTTTACCAAAAAAACTAGCAACAAAAAGTATGGCTACAGGAATATACACCCACCATGAAAAATTGAAAATATACTTGAGATAATGAATAAAGAAATCTGACTCTGGGGCCCCTAGCCAACCATCTGCTCCACCTACTCCGCCTTTTTGAATCTGTACCCAAAAGATGGGCAAGTTGGGTGCATACAAAATTAATGATGAGATTAAGGCTAAGAAGTATTTCTTCCTTTGATTAGCCTCCACCATAAACATTCCGCTTACTGCAATTACAGCGGCTTGCACGGCACTAAAATGATGGTTATAAGCACAGAGTGCCAGGACTAACGCTAAGCCTATGTAATCTCTTAATTTTTGGCTTTTTTCATAAACTATATTTTGCCAAAACAGGAACAGCAACAACACCAAAAACACTCCCGACACATACGGCCTTGCAATTTGCCCATAATACACGCTGTAAGAAACGGTAGCTAAAATGGTAGAAGACACTACGGCCGTGGATGTTCCAAATCTCTTTTTGGCCAAAACAAACAGCAGTCCCACCGCCAATATCCCCGAAAGGATGAAAGGGAGCTTTACCCACACTTCTCCTTCACCGCCAAGCATGGTCCAGTAATACAAAAATACCTGTACACCAGCCGGATGAAAATCTACCTCAACTCCCTTTTCTATTAAATCTGAAAAGTTTTCAAAATGCGTTCTGTTTACTGCGCTAAACTCATCATGGGTAAAGGGAATATCTGAAATATTATAGAACCTAAGTGCCGTGGCCAGCGCTAATATTAAGAACAGAAGTATGTAGGTACTGCGTTTCATTTATTACTTAATGGCCACCTTCTCTCCACCAAATTCAATTACGTCTCCGCTGCGCAATTTCTTTCTTACTTGCGTTTCTGGTTCACCGTTTAGTAAGGCTTCGCCATCACTAATTCTAATTTTAGCTTCCCCTCCTGTACCTACCATTCCCAACATTTTTAGTAAGCGGTTTAACTCTATAAATTCCTGATCGTTCAGTTCGAATGTTTTCATATATCTATAAATAAAAAAGCACCCCAAATGTAGGGTGCTTCCAAAGTATCAAAATAAATTCTGTTGTTTTATTTGCTTTGGTGTGCGGCATACATCCACACAAGCTTTTCTTGCTCGGTAATGTAATCGCTCATAAGTGAGTTTGTACCCTCATCACCTATCTCTCCAGATAGATCTAAAAGTGCACGTTGCATGCTGATGATAACCTTAAAAGCTGCTAAAATTCCTTTTACGCAAGCGTTTCCATCAGATACTTTTCCGCTTTCTTTTACCTGTGATACCTGAACATATTTAGTATAATTATGCTCTGGTGTGTGTCCCAAAGTCAAAATACGTTCAGCTATTTCATCAATCTTTAGCTTTTGGTCATTGTACAGTTCTTCAAACTTTTCATGAAGTACAAAAAACTGCTCACCTTTTACATTCCAGTGATAACCTCTGGTATTTTGGTAAAACACAGAATAGTTTGCCAAGAGATCATTAAGTCCTTTTGCCAATTCTTCTGTTTTTGCTTTGTCTAATCCTATTGCATTGGTTCTATCCATGGTCATGTTCTTTTTTAAAAATTCTGAGATTAAAATTAAAGTTTGTTGATTTTGTAATTACTGATTTATGTCAATCAATCTACTTTATAACTAAGGTCTTTCCATACTTTTTGTTCGTAGATAAAACCTATTTACTCTTCATCAATTTCAATATCCTTTCAGAATTCACACCCTTCACTTTTAGCAAATACATTCCTTCCTGGAGTTCAATCACCTTTACTTTAGCCTCTCGAGAATTCGTGTAGTTTATATCCAGAGCCTTCTCCTTTCCGCTAAGGTCAAAAATGCTTACCTCCACTATTTCTTCAGTTCCTTTTATCTCCACTATTTCCTTAGCAGGATTTGGATAAATTTCCCAAGCAATCAATCCTTCCTCTTTTAAGCTTACACCTTGCATGCAAGATTTAGCCGCTAAGCGCTGACGAATTTCCGGCAACTTACTGTACAATGAATCTCCTGGACAAGTGGTTCCTTTTGGGCAACCAATCGGGGCAGTGGAAGAATTACCATCTCTATGAGAGCTTATGTTGAATAGATTGAGCTGTGAGGTAGAATGTACACTCATCCCATCAGGGTCAATATTGAATTTACTGGCTTCATAGGCCAATATGTCAATCAAACTTGTAACTGCCGTGTCGGGAGGATTCTGATTAACAAAGTTTCCTATCATACATATACCTAGAGTATAGCTATTCATGCAGCTAAAATGTGAGCCCTGTACTCGGCTACCACGGCCTTCGTAAATCACTCCATTAGGATCAACCAACCAATTGTAACCTATATCATCCCAACCATTGGTATTTACATGAAAATCCCAATAGTATGAAACCACATCCTTGTAATTTGGACTTGTATTAAAACCTGCCGAATGATGTACTATTAGATGCGTAGGGACAGTAGGGGTAGGGGTGCTATCTGCAGGACAATCATTTTCTCCCCAGCAAAAGCGATTGCAATATGCGGGTAATGGACATGTCCCTACCGAAATGGATTTCTTTTCAGTCTTTTCTATTTCGGCCTCTGCATTCTTTTGCGGGAAAAACAATCTAAAACTCCACTCTTCAGCATCAATGTGATTACTTCTAAACTGTATGCTATCAAAAGAAGTTGTGATAGGTGCAGCTTCAAATACAGTTCTATCTTCAAGCTCTACCTCGTGGTACAGATCCATGCTTTGCCAAGCTTTCCATCCATCATTTGTATGTATGCGAAAAGATAAATCACCCTGTAAGTGGGCTTCCTTACAATAAGCCGTTAATCCAATAAAACTTTGATTATTTGAAGCATCAATAGCTTCGCGTGCGCTGAAATGAAAATCACCTTTACTATAGGCATCTTTACTAAAATCAACCTTTATTTCTCTCGCTTGGCCATAAGCTGTTCCAAACATGGTAAGGGAAAAAATCAGTATTGATGCTAGCTTATGTATCACTTTGGTGGTTTACTTATTATCTCCTTTTTGAACGGAATTCTATAGCTCAAGGTCCAATTATAAGTGAGGGTAATATTTTTTTCGCCTGATCCATATCCAGGTATTAGGTAAGCATCCATGCGATTATCTCGCTTGCCCCATAAATATATCCCACTTCGTATTGACCATCCTATAAAGACATTTTTCATAAAGAAAAGTTCTGCCTTCATACCTAGTACCAATTCTATCCAATTACCGTAAAAGTCTTCTTCGCTTATTGACCCCTGAATAGGCCCCCAGTAATTCTCAATTGTAATGTCTTCTGCGCGATGTTTATATCTCGAAAGGCCATATCTAAGTCCTACCGTAACTATATCATCTGTAAATTCTGATTTTAACACATCATAATCAAAACCCAGTTTTAAGTAGCTTCCCTGAAGATCGTATTTAAAATTACTTCTATCTACCCGTACTTGCTCAGCGCCAAATTCAGTTGCAGCAAACCAATTTCTCTTCCATTGATAATCTCCCGTTACTTCCCAACCCGTTCGTTCCGGTAGTAATTGATGTACCAATAAATAACTAGCATCTACACCTACGCGTAAGCCTTTAGTGGTAAGTCGCTGCTGCTCGCTACCTTGAGACATTGAAGACAAGGTACACAGTATAAAAACACTACTTAATATATACCTTGATATTATCTTTGTCATCAGTATTTACATCGTTATCCGTAATATTTACCGCCTCTATAAAATTTGTAGTGTTTTCTACTTTACTAAGGGTATAATTTGGCACAAAACCACATACCGTATTTATCAATTGTAATTTGGACGTATAAGTAAAAGTGAGGGTATCAACTATGCTATCGTTGATTAAGATGAAGCTTCGCTCACTAAAATCCGGAGACAAAGGCATTGTGAAAATATCTACCTGCGTGCTTCTGTTGTTTAGCTTATCATCTTCCTTACCCAAACCATATAGGGTAAAAACAGGCAGTTTAGTCATTATCTCTGTCCCCAAGCTGTCTCTTAGGTAAAAGGTTCCCTGTACTCTAGATGTAAATATTTGTGCGCACTCTTGTTCTTCACAGGAAAATAATCCCATTGTAATACAACTTATTACAAACAACAAAGTGCTTTTTCCTAATTTCATTAATGAGCTTACTAAAAAAGGGATGTGCTTACACCCCTCTCTGTTTGTTTATTTCGTCCTGTAGTTCTCTACGCAATTTCTGTTCCCTTTCCAGTGAACGCTTTTTGTATTCAGCAAATTCTTCCTCTACATCATTCAAATTACTCTTTGCTAAACTTGAAGCAGAATTGCTGCTTTTAAAGCGAAAAATGAACACTAATAATAACAATACCAAAACACCAATCACAGACCACATAACGGTTCGGTACCCTGATTTTTCCATAGGCATTCCCAATAGAGCTATGCTGTTCTTCTCTTCATTTACTGTATTCAAGCTATCTTTTGTGTTGGCTAACTGTGCCTTCAATTTGTTAATTTCTTGTACTTGAGACTTAGCTAAATCTTGCGCTTCTTTTTTGCTTTGCGCAAATGCCTCCAAACTATCATTCAGGTTTTTTTCAAACTTTGCCGTCCATACTTTTTTGATAACCTTGTACTCCTGAAAATCATTTGATTCCTCGATCAGGTAATCATACTGACTTTTTAAAGTACCATTGTCCAAAGATGGTTTTTCTTCTTCCGTTTCTTGAGCTATTCCAGTGTTGGTAAACAATACCGAAGCCATTAAGAGTAGTGTCGCTCTTATTTTCATCAATAAATTTCTATTTGCGTTGCCTTCGCAACTATTTGTACATGGTTAGTAATGCTAAATAAACCGTTTGCGAAAGCTTTTAACCAATGCTTAAATTATAAAAGTTGAGATTGTTTTTGTGCAAAACAAAAATATTCCACACTGTATTTTAGATGTTAAACGCCAAAAATAAGTTTATCCCCTCAATTAGCGAAAAGCAAAATTTTATATATGACCAGCATCTTTCAATATCTTGTACTTCAAAACTCCTGTAACGCTCAAAGAGTCAACTACCTCACCAGAAAGAACCATGTTGTATAATTCCTCAAAAGAAACTTTTCTAATATCAAGCTTCTCCGTTTCATCTGGGTTAGTTTCGTGTTGTGTAAGTCCCGTTGCCACGTAAATTTTAACACGCTCTGTAGTAGCAGAATTACTCAAATCCATTTCTTGAATAAGGGTCAACTTTTCCGCTTTCAATCCTGCTTCTTCCAGCAATTCTCGTCTTGCTGATTCTTCTGGATCATCCTCTAAAGGACCACCACCTTCTATTATTTCCCAGGTATATTTTCCATCAAAAGGAAAACGCTCCTGACCCACAATCCAGGTATTTCCTTCTTCATCAATTGGAATCACACCAATGGCCAAATTTTTAAAATGAACCACCCCATAAATTCCTTTACCACCATTGGGATTCAGTATTTGGCTTTCGCTCACCTGTATCCACGGATTGTCATATTTTACTTCGGTGCTTAGCTCTGTCCAGCTGCCGCGTTTTTTGGGGAAGTTTGTCATTGAAATACAACAATTAGTAATTTTTCTTGCTCATCTCCGCGTTCCTGTTATATCATCTTCACAATAAACTGTTCCGATGTTCTCTTTCTCCATTATTTTGGATGTTCTTCTTTTATTCACCTTGATTGCATAATTAACACATTGGAAATCTTCTTTTTCCAAAATAAATATCCCCTTTTCTTCAAATATGGTACTTATCCACTTATCGTAAAAACAATCACAATTCAAGGAAAACCAATACTCGTAGCAAGGAAAATCTTTTTTGCTTAAAGAGTCAGCATGTTTAATGGCGGCCAATATCTCATCAATTTGAGCGCTTGACAGCATTTCATTCAATGCAGTATCAATATTACAATTGATACAAGAATCAGGTAGTGGAAAAAAGTTATTCGTTTCAAAAGATATAAAGGCTTTGTCTTGAGCAATAATTGGTGCTAGAGGAAGCATGCAAATCATAAAAACTAACAGAATAGCTCTCATCCCTTAAGATTCACTTCTTTCCTTCTCCCTCTCTTCACGCTCCTGTGTTTCTTGTTCCAAGGCTCTTTCCAAACGTTTACCGTATTTTATCTTATCTCCATTGTATTTTACCTCCTCACCATTTTCATATTCAATGGTAATTGTTCGAGCTCCTGATTCAGTAAAATACTCCCAAATACCATCCTTTATTCCACCACTGTAATTTCCTCTGCGCTTTACTTTTCCATCAGGATAATAATAAATGTGCATCCCATTTTCCAGGCCGTTTTCATATTCTCCTTCAAAGGAAAGCTTGTCGGTTCCTAAGTAGTAAAACTTCCATTTTCCCTTTCTTTCTCCTTCAAAATAGCTACCCTCTTCCCGGTGGTCGTTTTGCTCAAATACCCATGGGCCATCTTTAAATCCTTCAATATAATTTCCTTTTGCTATCACAGCACCTGTATCGTTATACTCTATTGAAGGACCGTCTTCCTCGCCCATCACATATTCTTCTTCCCGCCAGGTTTGACCATTAGGATAAGTCCATGTCCAAATTCCATCGGGAAGTCCATTTATATAATTCCCTGTTTGTTCTACAGTTTCATCTCTGTAATAATATACCCATTTAGAAATTTTAAGATTGTCCTTATATCGCCCTTCTGATTTTAACTCTCCAGTTTCGTAGTACTCCCTCCAAGGGCCTTGCCTGCGGCCTTCTTCATCTACAATTCCTTCAAACAGTACTTTACCATCCTGATAAATTTTTGACGAAATCACCTCTCCATTTTCATCATACCTGCGGTGTACTCCCTCTGCTACACCATCACGATAAGAACCTTTAAACGACAGTTTTCCTGTTTGTGGGTTTATCTCCCTGCGTATTTCAATTTTCACAGTCTCCTGAGCATTCTCCTGAAGAACACCCATCACCCACTTTTCAACACGCTTTAAGTTTCCGTTTGGTTGATAATATTTCCAATAGCCATGCTTAAGATCATTCACATAAGGCCCCTCATTATCCACAGCTTTGTTCTTAAAAAAAGCCATCCAAATTCCCTGTTTCTGGCCCTGCTCATCTTTACGGTTTACGCTTTGCTTTTTAGTAAGTACACCCCCTTTATAGGTTAGAAGAGTTATCACTAATCCATCCTTGTTGTACTCATAACCAGCTCCTTTGGCCTTTCCATCTTCAAAAGGGGTTTCCTGTTTTAGCTCACCTGTAGGGAAATAATATTCTCTTGTAAATCCTTGGAGCTGGTCATCTTCAAAGTTTTCTTCTTTGATAACTTTGCCCTCCTTAAAAGTTATACGAAGCCCGTTCTTCTTATTTTCTGAATAGTTGATTTCGACTGTTTTAGCGCCATCTTCATTGTAAAAAATCCATGTGCTATCCAGCATATAATTCTTGCGGTTTCCTTCAGCTTTTATATTTCCATTGCGATAAAAACTTTTCCAATATCCATCTGGCTTTCCATCTCTGAGATAACCTTCTGAGCTTTTTCCACCCGTCTCGTAGTAGTAAGTCGTAAACTGTAAGCTGTCATTTTTATCCGTTTGTGAGAACGAATGTAGACAACTCATCACAAGTGCCAGAGTGAGTTTAACTCTTAATAACATATATACTTTCTTCTTTTTAAATTTTATAAATCAATAGTAGTAATAATAGGCTGTTAATAAGGTTGACAAAATTTTGGACACTTACTTTGTAGAGTCATTTTTGAGGGGTTA
>JAUHWX010000132.1 GCA_030427285.1 Bacteroidia bacterium | reverse complement strand
GTTTTGAATCACCTTCCAGCTATAGATTTTAGAGCTTATGCAGTGGGCAAAAGTATTTCAGAAGGAATGAAATCTGCCGAAGAATTAGGCCTACAACCCACTGAGTACGGGACTATTTATGTAATGAAAAACACCAGTACTGGCGAGGAAAAAAAGATTAGCTCCAAAGCTTATGTTGACGAAAAATGGTGGGAAAACAAGGAGTGGGAAATGCTGAGCGATAAAACTGAAACTGTGGTTTTAGTGCATGGATACGAGCCACCCGTTCACGATTTTGTAATGACCTTGGAGGATGAAGATATTACCGATCAGGTGTTGAATATGCCAGCTGTATTTTTGGTAATTAGCTACAAAATGGAAATTACAGACGATGAGGCTTACGCCAAAATCAATGAATTTGCTGGAAAAGCTGAAGCGGCTACAATTCCGCTTTATGGTGTGAGCGCAAGCCTGCCCGAAGTTGTAGATCAAAAGCGTCATGAGTTGCAAACACCGTTTCCTTATGCCGTGATGGACGAAACTACTTTGAAAACTATAGTTCGCTCTAATCCGGGTATAGTTTTGCTGAAGCACGGAAGAGTGGCAGCCAAGTGGCATCACAACGATTTGCCTGATTTTGCTGAGGTACAAAAGGAGTATTTGTAATAGATGCTGCGCTACGTCTCAAATAAGATAGGGTATAGCATACTGGTGATGCTGGGCGTGGTGACAGCCGTGTTTTTTCTTTTCAATGTGTTGCCAGGCGATCCGGCTAGGATGATGCTTGACCAACGGGAAGATAGTGAGCAGCTGAACGCAGTGCGGGCAAAGTATGGTTTTGATAAACCTATGTCAGAGCAATATTTATACTACCTGAATGACATTAGTCCAATTTCTATTCATACCCAAAACGAAAAAGATTACAATAATATTTACCGATACCGA
The DNA here is from genome assembly GCA_030427285.1 of Bacteroidia bacterium. Taxonomy (GTDB): domain Bacteria; phylum Bacteroidota; class Bacteroidia; order Flavobacteriales; family Schleiferiaceae; genus Owenweeksia. The sequence continues at coordinate 8,386 of JAUHWX010000132.1, read as the reverse complement.
GGGACCTATGTTTCCTTGTTTAGTGTAAGCGACAAAACCATTGTTCTGAAATGGCCTTATTTACGTGAATCCTTTCGGAGCCAAGGGAAAAGTGTGACGGCCATTATTGGCGAAACTTTACCAAACACCATTGTGTTGGCTTGTGCCTCCATTATTATTGCCATGATAATTGGTGTGTTTTTAGGAGTGGTAGCGGCTTTGGTGCCAAATAGTTTTTTGGATAAAATGATTACCGTGGTAGGAACCATTGGTATGTCGGTTCCATCGTTTTTCTCGGCTATTCTTTTTGCCTGGATTTTTGGATACATCTTGGCGGAATACACTGGATTAAATATGACAGGTAGCCTGTTTGAGGTTGACGATATGGGCGAAGGCACGCACCTTCAATTAAAAAATTTAATACTCCCTGCCATCACTTTGGGGATTCGTCCCTTGGGGGTAATTATTCAGCTTACGAGAGGTAGCTTGTTGGAAGAACTTAGCCAGAACTATATTATTACGGCTCGGGCCAAAGGTTTAAAAATGCCCACTATTGTGCGAAAGCATGCTTTGCGAAATGCGCTAAATCCTGTAATTACAGCGGCATCGGGTTGGTTTGCCAGTATGTTGGCAGGAGCAGTTTTTGTGGAATATATTTTTGGCTGGAACGGACTAGGGAAACAAATTGTAGAAGCACTCAACCAGTTGGATTTACCGGTAGTAATGGGTGCTGTACTGGTTATAGGATTTACCTTTGTAATCATTAATATTCTTGTAGATATCATTTATGCGCGCCTCGATCCGAGGGTGCGGGTATAAACCAAATAAAATAAAACATGGCTCGAAAAATAGTAGCGGGAAACTGGAAAATGAACCTCCTGCCAGACGAAGGATATCAGTTAATCGAAGACCTTTCAAACTTTTGTGAAGGCAGCAAGTTGGATAATGTGGAAGTGGTAGTATCGCCACCGTTTATTCATTTGGCGAAAGCCGCAGAAATGACGGCTCACTCAAAAGTGATCATATCTGCGCAAAACTGCAGCGATCAATTGAGCGGTGCCTACACAGGCGAAGTAAGCGTGGAAATGCTGAAAGCTGCTGGTGTAAATTGGACATTGATTGGCCATTCTGAGCGTAGAGAATATTATGGAGATACGGATGAGTTTGTAAACGGAAAACTGAAACGCGCCATTGAAGCCGAGATGACCCCTGTCCTTTGCGTAGGCGAAGTGCTGGAAGATAGAAAAGCTGGCAAGCAGGAAGAAGTTGTGGCCTCACAGCTAAAAGGAGCTTTAGCAGGATTTTTGGCTGAGGATGTAAAAAAGATGGTGATTGCTTATGAGCCGGTTTGGGCCATTGGCACAGGCGAAACAGCTTCTCCAGAGCAGGCGCAGGAGGTACATGCTTTTATTAGAAAATACCTTACCGAAACTTACTCAACTGAGGTGGCAAATGCCGTAAGTATACTTTATGGAGGATCGGTAAAGCCGGAAAATGCCAAAGAGATTTTTGGACAACCGGATGTAGATGGCGGCCTTATTGGCGGGGCATCTTTGAAGTATGAGCAATTTGTAAAGTTGATCGAAATAGGACAAGAGGTACTGTAATGAAAGAGTATTTAGAAATAGATTTTACTATCACCCCGGCAGAGGGTGGCCGTGATATTTTGTTGGCATTGTTGGACAATTTGGGGTATGATTCCTTTGAGGAAACCCCAAAAGGTTTGAAAGCTTATATCCTTGAAAAAGATTTTAATGCTGAGGAAGTGGAGTCACTTTTCATTTTTCAATCAGATGAATATGAAGTGAGCTACACCACCGATAAACTGGAAAATAAAAATTGGAATGAGGAGTGGGAAACCAACTACCAGCCCATTTTTATTGATGACAAAATTCACATCCGTGCGCCTTTTCATGAGGCTCACCCGGAGTACCCAATCGAACTTTTGATTACCCCAAAAATGTCTTTTGGCACGGGGCATCACCAAACCACACGCTTGGTTTCGCGCCTTATGCTTGACATGGATCTGGAAGGCAAAAAGATACTGGACATGGGCACCGGCACTGGTGTGTTGGCCATTTTAGCTGAAAAGCGTGGAGCTGGAGAAATTGATGCTATTGACAATTTTGAATGGGCTGCTGAGAATACAGAAGAAAATGCCGAAGCAAATAACTGCAAGAACATTACCGCCATACATGGCGATGCTGAAATGTTGCCCGGTCGCAAGTATGATATCGTATTGGCAAACATCAACCGGAATGTGTTGATGGAAGACATGAAAACCTACATTGACACGTTACCAACTGGCGGCTATTTGGTGATAAGTGGATTTTTTGAAAATGACTTTGAAATGCTTACCGCCAAGGCAACTGAATGTGGCACTACCCTTGTCAATAAAATAAAGGAAGACCGCTGGATGGCGTGTCAATATCAAAAGCAATAATTATATGATTAGAAAGGCTTTACTCTCTACCCTTTTTGTACTGTTTGGGCTTTCGTTGAGTGCTCAAAAGTTTAAAAAATTCACATCTGATAAAGATGCTTATCTCAATGAACTTCGAGATTATTTGAAGCAAACAGATGTAAATAAAAAGGATGAGCTAGAGCCCTTTTTACTTGAGGTAAGTGCCGTTTGGAATAGCGAGGGAATTTCAAACGATGAGGCTGAAGAGGTTTATAAAATCAGTAACCATTTTCTTAAAAAAAGAGTAAGCGGTTATCAGGCGTGGAGTGATTTTTTCAAGGTGATAATTCACTTGGAGAGCAACGAAGCGCAAGATATGTTACTCCCCTGGTTGGTTGATTTGGAGGAATTTAGTGCAAAGAATCCTGCACGTTTTACTGAGGACTACCTGCATACCATGTATCTTACTTTTTATGAGTATACCTTTTTTGATGATGGTCGGGTAAAATGGCGAGCTGAAGCTGGGGATTATGAGTATGGATTTGATGGTGAGCCGGTTTTTAAGTTTGAAGCAGCAGATATTTGGGGTTACTACAAAAATGACAGCACATTTATTGAAGCCACTGGGGGGCTGTTTTACCCAAAGCGCTACGAGTTTGTTGGAGAGGGAGGAAATGTATATTTCACCAGAGTGAAGCTTACGCAAGACACAGCTTTTGCTGAATTGTTAAACTACAAACTCAATGTAAGAAAGACCGATTTTGAAGCAGACAGTGTAAAACTAACAACCCTAATCTTTTTGAAAGAACCCACCATGGGAAAGTTTGAAGAAAAGCTTACCAGTCAAAGTGGTGGCGGTGGAACCTTTCCTAGGTTTACATCATATCGTTCGGATATTACTATTCCAAATATCGTTCCCGGAGCAGATTACGTAGGGGGATTTTCCATGATCGGTTCTAAATTTTATGGTGGTGGCACAGAGGGAAATAGGGCCAAACTTAGCTTTAAGTATGAAGGCGAAAAAGTAATTTCGGCCGAAGCAGATCGATTTTTGTTGCGATTAGATAAAATTGAATCAGAAGAGGTAAGGGCTACAATTTACATTGATGAGGATAGTATTTTTCACCCCAAGGTTACTTTAAGATTTCTTCCTGAAAGGCAACAGTTGAGCATAATTCGTGGCAAAGAGGGGTTGGGCTTAACACCTTTTTCTGACACCTACCACAACTTGGATATGACTTTTGAGTTGCTTACCTGGAAAATGGACGAGCCGATGATGTCTATTGGTAATTTGAATTTGGGAAGTGAGTCACCAGTGATTTTTGAATCAGACCAATATTATCGGGGTCAGCGATTTTCGGCTTTGAGTGGTCTCGATACGGAGAACCCCCTGTTTAGATTGAAAAAGATGATTGACGCCTATGGTAAACGTGATTTTACCATTGAGGAAGTGGCTTATTTCACACGCATGGACGAGAGTAACGCACATATTTTTATGATGAATATGTCCATCCGTGGCTTTGTAAAATATGATTTACAGACGCGTGAAGCTCATTTTAATGATAAGATTCTGGAATACATTCAAGATTTTAAGAAAGAACGAGACTATGATGTTATTCGATTTGTATCCAACATGTCACAAGGTAGCAACGCAACATTAAGCTTGCTGAGCCATGCTATGGAAATTAACGGAGTGCAGGCTGTGGCGCTTAGTGATTCTCAAAAAGTAGGGCTTTTTCCGGCTGACAGGAAAATTGTAGTACACAAAGATTTGAATTTTGACTTTGACGGTAGGATTACGGCTGGCCGCTTCACCTATTGGGGAGACCTTTTTAAGTTCAACTATGATCAGTTCCGCATAAATATGGAAAACATCGACTCCATGAGATTTAAGGTGGAAAGTTTTGAGGTAAACGCTTTGGGGCAACGTGAGCTGATTAATGTAAAAACCGTACTTCAAGGACTTACCGGAGAGCTTCTCATTGATGATCCAAGGAATAAATCGGGACAAAAATTGTATACAGAATATCCAATATTTAAGAGTGCCAAGGATTCATACGTTTACTATGATAAGAAGGATATTTTTGACCGAGTGTACAATCGAGAGGAGTTTTATGTAAGGCTAGATCCTTTTGAGATTGACAGTTTGGACAATATTACCACTCAAGGTTTACAGTTTGCGGGCACATTTACCAGTGCTGGCATTTTTCCTGAAATGGACCAAGTATTAAAGGTTCAACCAGATTACTCCCTTGGTTTTACCACCGAAACACCACCAGGTGGATTGGCGGCTTATGGCGGAAAAGGAACCTTTAGCAATACACTTAGTTTGAGTAACAAGGGACTCCGTGGGGATGGGCAAATTGATTATTTGAATTCCGTTGCCACTTCTAATGAGTTTTTCTTTTTCCCGGATTCAACCGATGGAATTGCTAACAATTATGAAATTACAGCCCAGGTTACAGGGCCTGAAACGCCTCATGCCGTAGGCTTGGGTGTGAAGCTTCATTGGGAGCCAAAAAACGATGTGTTATACACCACCAGCAGGGCTACACCATTTGCAATGTATGATGATGTTGGTATGATTACCACCGGAACATTAGCACACTCACCTTCTGCTTTGCGCGGAGATGCTAAGCTGGAGTTTTTTAATGCAGAAACTACGTCCAAAGATTTCCTATTTAAAAACCGTAAGTTTTCTTCAGATAAACTGGCATTTAAAGTTAGGGCAAACCCAGAGGCAGAGTGGGGTTTTGAAATGGATGATGCCAATGGTATTGTTAATTTTGACAAAGAGAAAGGCGACTTTTACCTAAACAATCCGGCCGATTACTTTAGCTTCCCTGCTAACAAGTATATCTGCTATATGGATTATGCCAAGTGGGAAATTCCCGCCAAGGCAATCAATGTGAAAAAGACCGGAAGTGAGGCTTCATCAAAAATGATATCCGTACACCCGCGTCAGGATTCATTGCAGTTTATTGCAGGAAATACTCGTTTCTTCTTAGAAAACTCACTGCTCGAATCCTTTGAGGTGCCAAATATAGATGTGGCCGATGCTAGCATTTTTCCGGATACTGGATATGTTGCAATTGAGCAAAATGCACACATGCGCACACTTCATAATGCTGCGGTTCATGCTAATCGTACAACCAAGTATCATGAATTTTATGGGGGTATCATAGATATTACTTCACGTAAAAAATACATCGGACAGGCTGATTATGAATATGTGGATCAGGATGGAACACCTTGGCCAATTCGTTTCAGTGAAATTAAAGCGGATACCTCGCAAACCACCGTGGGTAGGGCTGTAGTTACCAGAGAGGAAAGCTTCTATATGAGTCCGTATTTTGCTTATTTCGGTAAGGTAGGTTTAAGAGCTGATCGCAAAGCCCTGCACTTTGAGGGTTCTACGCATATTGAGTCTAATTGTGCGGCAGTAGAAACGGATTGGTTTGATTTTAACAGTATTGTAGATCCTTCTCATATTGTAATTGATTTACCCGAGGTCGACCCCAATGATAAAACCAAAACATTGGCAAGTGGAATTTACCTCGCGGCAGATACTGTGGGTGGATATGCCGCATTCTTAAGCAAAAAGGTATCACCAGCAGATAAACAAATGTTTTTTGCTAATGGTAAGCTTTATTTTGATGAAGCCATTAGTAGCTATGTGATTACCACTGCAGAGCGATTGGAGAACTCAGATGCCAAAGGAAACTACCTGGCTTTTAATAGCACCAACTGTACAATGTATGGCGAAGGTTTAATGAGCCTGGGTGATGGTAAAACTCAATTGAATATAAACAGTTGGGGAACTATAAACTATAATTTGGAAAATGACAATATGGAGATGGATCTCGTTTTGGGCTTGGATTTCTTCTTTAGTGAAGATATTCTCAAGCTTATGGCGACCACCATCAATAAAGAAACTTTACTTGAGGGAATAGACTTGTCAAGGCCAGCCTTTAAAGCCGCTGTAAATACTGAGCTAAAGGAAAAAGAGAAGAAGAAGTTTAATAGTGAAGTATCCAGTTTTGGAGCTCCTAGTAAAATGCCGGAAGAGCTGGAAAACACCTTGTTTTTTGCTGAACTACATATGAAATGGACACCAGAGGCCCTTTCTTTTTTATCTGAAGGAAAAATAGGTATTGGCGCATTGGGAAAATATGGTGTCAACAAGAAGGTAGAAGGTTATGTAGAAATCCAGCGCAAGCGAAGAGGTGATGAAATTTACATCTATTTGGCGCCCGATCGTTCAACGGATTATTACTTTGAGTATAAGCGAAATATGATGAGTGTTTACTCAAATGATGATGAAGTAATGGATATTATTAAGAACTTAGACTTGGATAAAAGACGAAATGAAGAAAAGGGCAAACCACCCTTTACCTACACAATTGGTACCAAAGGAAAGATGTCGCGCTTTCTTAATAGATTCGAAAAGTTTGAGTAATTTAATAAACCTTTTGCAAGGTGATAAGGTTGACAACAATATCAACCTTATAAGTACACAACTTAGAATCCATTTTTTGTTAGTTATAAACGTATCAAATTGATATAATGGAACCACACCGGTTGACGGGATATAAAGAAAAGTAGAATACCACTGCGGTAAGCTTTGTAGAATAATAAGATGGTCATAATTTTGACCTGAAATATCAACCACTAATCAACGGCAATAGTTAAGCTCGTTGCAAACAATAGGAAATGAAACTACAACCAATCGAAAAGCGTGAGGGTCTAACAAGCGAAGAGTTTCGAGAAGAGTATTTATTGCCTCGTAAACCAGTCATTTTTAAAGACCTCATTAAGGATTGGCCAGCGACTGAAAAGTGGACTTTTGACTGGTTTAGAAAGAATTATGGCCATCTTGAAGTGCCTCTTTTTGGAAATGATTTTCATGATGCTGGCAAGCACTACATGACTTCTAAGCGTAAGATGAAATTTGGCGATTATCTTACGCTTATCGAAAATGAACCTACCGAGCTTAGGATGTTTCTTTACAACCTTTTTGACCATGCCCCGGAGCTAGTCAATGACTTTAATATGCCAAACATTATTAACGGTTGGAACAAGCGCTATTATTACATGTTTTTTGGAGGACAGGGCAGTTCTGTAAACTTGCATTATGATATTGACTGTTCGCATGTATTTTTATCACAATTTCAAACGCGAAAAAAAGTATACTTATTTGCACCCGATCAAGGTGAGCTTTTGTACCACCAACCCTTTACAGTAAAAAGCCAGATGGATGTAAACAATCCAGACTATGAGAAATACCCGGCACTAAAATATGTGGAAGGCCTTACAGGAACTTTGGAGCATGGTGAAACTTTATTTATGCCCAGCCAGTATTGGCATCACATGGAATATATAGAGGGTGGATTTGGGCTGGCTTTGCGTGCCTACACCGACTGGACGATGCTGGCCGGGGCTGCTAAAAACTTAGCAACGCACTTTGTGATAGATAAAGGCTTAAATCAACTAATGGGTGAGAAATGGAGCCACTGGAAAAAAGAGAAAGCCAGAGAAAATGCGCATCAAGCCATGCAAAAGATAGAAATGGCCTAGGGCAAATTATTGTTTTTTTGGTTTTTTACTTGACTTTGCATGTGGATTGAAATCTAAACACAATTGTACCCAGTACTCAAAGTCACTTTCTAAGTCGACACCTTCGGGTTTTACGGTGGCAAAACTCTTCATAGTTTTTCCAGTAAAATCCATTGGTTGAGCCCCTTTTCGTTTCAAAGCTACGGGAACTATTTCCGGGTCAATGCGCGCCATGAGCTCATTTTTCATTACACCAAGGCACATCTTATCATCCACCATAAAGCAGAGTCCGCCCATCATTTTCTTTTCTTCAAAAGGTGTTTTATGGCGCGTCAGGCTTTGCCTTATTCGTTCGGCTAAATGTTCATCGTAAGGCATGCAGAGTTATATTTATTAATTATGTGAATTTATAAAAGCTGAATTTATGCGGTTTTTAAAAAAAAACTC
>JAUHWX010000339.1 GCA_030427285.1 Bacteroidia bacterium | reverse complement strand
TTCTACCCATGGCTACAATTCGCTCATAAGCTTCAGCAGCTTGCTGGGTATTGTTATTCCTATCAGCACAATCCGCCAGGTAATAGTTTGCCTTAAGGCTAAATAGTCCTTTCGGAAAACGATTTATATAATTGCTCAAGGCTGAAATTGCTCCGGTGCAGTTTCCTGCAGAATATTGATCAAATGCGGCACTATAGGCTGTGGAGTCTAAAGCAGATTGACTAAAGTTCACAAAATCTAAATCACTTACCCAGTCAAGATAACCGTCAATATCATTTTGACGGGCATATACCAAGCGGGCCAAACCTACCGCTTCGATAGATTCCTCACTACCGGGGTAATCAATTACCACCTTTTTGTACACGCCAATAGCTTCGTTGTTTCTATCCGTATTGCTGTAAGCCAAACCTTTTTGCAAGTAAGCCTTTGGCACCAAATTAGACTGTGGCTTCTCATTTATAAAACCATTCAAGCTCGCCAAAGCTTTGTCATACTTTTCCATTTGAAGCTCTGTAACCGCAATCTCATATTGTGCATTTTCAGCATAAATGGAGCTTGGGTACTTGTTCAGCAGCTGTTGCAACTGGGCGATTTTTTCATCTTTCTTTCTGGCAAGTCCAAGGCATTCGGCTCGTTGAAACAAAGCATAATCTGCTTCTTTAGTTCCTGCTTTAAGGGCACTTTGGTAAAACTCTGATGCTACCAAGTAACCTCCGGTAAGCAAGTAGCTATCAGCCATACGAAGGTAAGCATCAGGCAAGCGAGGGTCATTTTTCTTTGCTTCCTTAGTGTAGGTTCTAAAGTTGGTTGCAGCTTTTTGAAAGTCAAATTTCTTGTAGTAGCAATATCCTGTTTGGTATAGACTTAAGTTGTACTCACTCATGTTGAATGAGCCGGGTGTCCCTCTAAAACTTTCAAATTGATCCAAAGCCTTGTCATACTCGGCTAACCTGTAATAGGTTTCTCCCTTCCAGTATTTGCTGAGAGCCGTTATCGTTTGATTGATGGGGTACTCCAGCGACTCATTATACTTATTGAGGGCGGCTGTATATTTCAGTGCACCAAACAATTCCGAACCACGGTAAAAGGCTATTTTTTGGTATGCCTCGCGCATGGCTGGTGAATCCATACCTGTGCGGGAAATGGCTTGCAAGGCACGCTCATAATCTTTGGTAGTAATGTATAGATTGGCCAAATATCTATTGGCTTCTTTTATATAAGGCGAGTTTGGAAATTCATCCATGAAACCATTCAATACACTAATCGCGTCTGTGTAAGGGTCTGAGTTTTCATACACCAACTTGGCATAATTAAAATACGCATCCTCACGAATGGTAGGCGAAGCCGTAATTTCTGATGCCGCTTTAAAAGCCGTGATAGCACTCTGCTTATTTCCAACTTTCAAATAGCAATCGCCCAAATGGTAATAGGCATTTTGCTGTAAAGCCTCATCGCCTCCGGTTATCTTGTTAAATGAATTTATGGCTTCAGGATACTTTTTCATTTTGTACTGCGCATAGCCCAATTCAAAATGGTCACGCTGGCGCATTCTTCCGCCCTTTTCTTTAAAAATCTCTAAGTATTTGGCTGCATTTTCATAATCCTCTCTGGTATAAAAAGCATCACCCATAAGCTTGGCGATTTCTGGTGCTCGGGTAGGTGTTGCATTTTCAATAAGCTCCTCGCCTACTTCCAGGAGTTTGTCAAAGTCTTTGAGTTCGTAATAAATATGCGCTAAATAATAGGGTACCAATGGTCCAAAAGAGGGATCACCTTGCAAGGGTAAAAAGTTGGCCAAAGCCTCGGTGTAGTTGC
>JAUHWX010000131.1 GCA_030427285.1 Bacteroidia bacterium | reverse complement strand
TTGGAAAACAAGCACCAAGATATTTTGGATACTTTGAGAGCTGGAAAACTTACCGATGAAGTTACTGATGTATTGACGAAAGTAGCTAAGGAATTATCAGCGAATTATTAGTAGGAAATTAGTAAGTAATAAGGAGTAGGTAGTAATTACTCCCCACTCCATACTCCCAACTCCATACTTGAAAAAATGGCGAACTTAAAGGAATTAAGAAATAGAATTACCTCGGTATCATCTACCATGCAGATTACCTCTGCTATGAAGATGGTATCTGCTGCCAAGCTAAAGCGAGCGCAGGATGCTATTACCGAGATGCGTCCTTATGCCCAAAAGCTTGAAGAGATATTGGTAAACGTAAGTGCCACTCTTGATGCTAGCGAAGGGGAGTATGCTCGCAAGGCCGATAATGTGCAAAAAGTGCTTTTGGTAGCTATATCTTCTAACCGTGGATTGGCCGGAGCATTTAATGCCAACATCATGAAGGCTGTAGCCAACGAGGTGAGCGCAAACTCTAATGTAGAATACACTGTTTTTTCCATTGGTAAAAAAGTGTTTGAAGCTACAGGTAGAAGAGGGCTTAACCAGATTGGAGAGCGCAATAGTATTTTTGATGATCTTACTTTTGAAAATGTAAGTGAGATTGCTGAAATGCTGATGGAGAAGTTCCGCAAAGGAGAATACGATAGAATTGAATTGGTGTATAACCAGTTTAAGAATGCAGCTGTACAGCGCGTACAAGTAGAGCAGTTTTTGCCGGTACGCGAAGTAGAAGGTGGCAACAGTACTTCACAAGCGGATTATATCTATGAGCCTTCAAAAGAAGAAATTCTTGAAGACCTTATTCCTAAGTCATTAAAGACACAACTTTTCAAAGCTTTGCTTGATAGCAATGCATCTGAGCACGGAGCACGTATGACGGCTATGCACAAAGCAACCGACAACGCTTCTGACCTTAGAAAGCAATTGAAACTGTCGTACAACCAAGCACGTCAGGCAGCTATTACCAACGAAATCCTCGAGATTGTGGGTGGTGCCGAAGCATTGAATGGATAGAAAATAGTAGCTGGTACTGGGTAATTGGTATCTGGTATTAAGAATTAGGAAACCCTGATTGGCGAAAGCTGGTCAGGGTTTTTTGTTTTCTTTGGTATAAAATATGTTTATGAGATTACTACCGGTAGCGTTCATCTTATCTTCAGTATTTATGGTTTCGTGCTCTAAGCCCGAGTTAACGTTAATTCAAGGTTTTCCGAAGGGAGTAACTGGTTGTAGCTGTTATTTTGCTCAAACAGAGCAGGATTTTAGAAACAACAAGTTTATTTACCTGGACAGTTATTATGAAGACCCTGCCTTCATTTCCATAGATGGAAAAATAATTGAAATAGATCCGTCCAAAAGAAAGGACGAAGATTACAAAGTTCAGATTCAATTTGACAGGGAAGAACAAAATGGTGAGGAAACTTCTTGGAAAACTGGTGTTTTAAAAGTGGAACTCAAAGATGGAACTATCTTGGAAAGCAAATTTGTAGGAGAGTGTGGTTGCTAACTTTATGAAAATGGTAAAAGTAAAGGGTTCAAATGACCTTGATAATATCGAAACCCTCGCACGCGAAATATGGGAGGAGCACTACACCCCCATTATAGGCGAGGCACAAGTGGCTTATATGCTGGATAAGTTTCAATCTGCTGCAGCCATGCAAAAGCAGCTTAAAGAAGGCTATGAGTATTTCATGATTAGTGATGGGGAAACCATGGTTGGATATTTGGCTTTTATAGAAGAGCCACAGGGACTTTTTCTCAGCAAAGTGTACGTTCACTCATCAGCGCGCGGAAAAGGCCTTGGAAAAGCCGCTATCGAGTTTGTGAAAGCTGAAGCTCAAAATCGTGGGCTTTCAAAAATCAGGCTAACCGTAAACAAGTACAATCACAACAGCATTACTGCTTATCTCAAAATGGGATTTGAGAAAACTCGCGAGCTTGTGATGGATATTGGAGAAGGTTATGTGATGGATGATTATGAAATGGTTCTTAGAGTTGGTAGTCGGTAGTAAGTAGTTGGAACGTGCTGTCTTAAAAAATTGTGCTAAAACCGGACATTTAGTAAATGAAAATAACTTGGAAACTAAATAACATTTCGCGATCCTACTTCAATAACATTGATAAGCTTGGAAAGGTTGTAATGAGTGAGCTTGGTATTGATTCAGGAGAATACAAGGTTGAAGGCAGGAGCTTAGTTGGATCACCGTTTCCTTTTAAGTTAAAATGGTGGGTTACAGCCAAGCAATTTTGTATTTATGATGTTAGCATAAAGCGTTTAGGAGAGACGGGTGTAGAGATACAAATCAGAATATTTAATTTGTTTTTTATTCCGTTAGCCCTCCCCGTTATTAGTTTCTTGATAGGAGTGAATGATGGCCTCTTCAAAAGTGCAGTTTTATACTTGGTTAGTTTTTTGTTTTTGGCTGTTATTCTTCTCATTGAGTTAGCCATTGTAAAGAGGAATATTAAGGAAGCGCTGATGACAACAAATAATTCAATTAACTAATCAACCAATTAACCACTCTCGGGACTTTGGCTTTAGTTTTGATAAGTTTAGTCCGACAAAAGAATTTCTATTGAAACGTTTCAAGCTTACATTACGTGCCCGCATCTTTATGTCGATGATCCTTATCATCCTCATTTCTTTTTTTCTTACGGGTATGATATACTTCTACCATTTTAAAATGGAAAATGAGCAGTATCACCACGAGCGCTTACGTAGAAAGGAGTTTGCGGTGCTGGAGTCTATCAATTTCTTACTTCGCGAAGAAACATCCAGCGTACATGCTGACTCGCTTGTGGGGATGTTTGACACTGAGATTTGCAAACTCTCCAAAATCAACACTATGGATATTAATATCTATAGTATGAAAGGGGGATTGCTTATCAGTAGCAATCCTGATTTGTTTGAAAAAAAAGTGCTGCAGGAAACATTGCATGAATCCATGCTCATGGCCATTCAGGGGGCTCATGAGCCACTGCTGGTAGAGTCTGAAAATGATAGTATGACTTATCTTTCTACCTATGATTATATTCGAAATAATGAAGGTAAGGCAATTGCCATAATTAACCTGCCTTATTTTGAAACAGAGGATATCCACCGTCAGGATACCGAGAACTTCCTTATACGTCTTAGTCAAATTTATCTTTTATTGGGAATCGTATCCACCTTCATTGCGTACTTACTTTCCAACTATATCACAGGTTCTTTGAATGCCGTAGGTCAAAAGCTAAAAAATATTAAAATCAACGAACCCAATCCGCCACTTAAGTGGAAGTTTGATGACGAAATTGGAACCTTGGTAGATGAGTATAATAGGATGCTGGCAGCCTTGGAAAAAAGTGCCATAAAACTTGCCAAGCAGGAGCGTGAAAGCGCGTGGCAGGAAATGGCCAAACAGGTGGCTCATGAAATTAAAAACCCATTGACACCAATGCGACTTAATGTGCAATATTTGGAGAAAACCTTAAAATGTGAAAACCCTGAAAAGTTACAGGAGTTTACTGAAAGCATGATAAGTCAAATCGATACTCTGAGCAGTATTGCGGAGGCCTTTTCCCGGTTTGCCAGTATGCCCAAGCTTAACTTTGAGAAATTTCCTGCCAAGGATATTATTAAGAGAACTACTGCCCTTTATCCAGGATATCAAATTCAGTTTATTTGTGAAGATGAAGAGGTAGAAATTTATGGAGACCAGGATCAACTGGTGCGCGTGATGAACAACCTTATTAATAATGCGATACAGGCAATACCCGAAGATCGTGAGCCAGAGCTGCATGTACGTATGGAGCAAAAGGAAAAAGAGGTGTTGATTAGCATTAGTGATAATGGTTGTGGAATTGCCGAGGAGCAAGGTGAACGAATTTTTGAACCTCGGTTTACTACCAAAACCAATGGAATGGGCCTAGGATTGGCGATGGTAAAAAATATTATTGAAGGTTTCGGTGGTAGAGTTTGGTACAATTCGAACCTAGGTGTTGGAAGTACGTTTTACTTCACATTACCTCTTTCTGAACATTAACTTAAAACCAAATAATATGAAACGAAATATGCTTGGAAGAATAGTTTTTCAATGTGTAATGGCTACTGCATTTCTAATGCCGGCTGCTAATTTGGTGGCCCAAAATGAGCCTGCCCCCAAAAAAGCAAGTGGAACAATTGCCGTAAGCGCAAGTGCGGATATGAATATTGTAGCCAATTATGTAGCAATACAAATAGTGACTGACCACACAGATGCAAATGCTCGTGAAGCTTATAAGTTGACGACCGAAGAAATGAGTAAGGCGATTGCTTACCTGAAAAAGCGAGGTGACATTGAAAATATTAAAACCACGCAAGTGATGCTCTACCCTCGTGTTCGAGATTATAAAAGTGGAGCTAAAGAATACAATGCGCGTCAAACATTAAATTTTGAATTGACAAAACTGGAGAATTATGATGAAGTAATGCTGAGCCTGATTGAAATGGGTATAAATGGAGTGGGTAATGTGCAGTTCAAAAGTACTGAAGAAGAGAACTACGAAGAGATATTGATGCGCAAAGCCGTGCAGGATGCTCGCAAAAAAGCCGTTATTTTGGCCTCGGAGTTGGGGCAGGAGGTTGGCCCAGCCAAGGTGATTGACGAGCAATTGAGAGGTGGCATATACCCAGTAATGGAGTATAAAATGGCTTTATCTTCGGATGTATCAGCGGGAAGTGAAGATCCTTCGGTATCTCCGGGAACCTTGAAAATCACCAAAACCGTACAGATACAATTTGAACTAAAGTAAAATCAGACATGGCTTACGAAAACGTAGTAGTTAATCACGAGGAGCAGTACTCCATTATTACAATTAATCGTCCTAAGCAGATGAATGCGCTGAATAAGCAAACCATCGAGGAGCTACACAATGCACTTATGGAGCTAAATAAGGACGAGAAGGTACGTGTAGTAATTATTACCGGAAGCGGTGAAAAGGCATTTGTGGCAGGAGCCGATATTAAGGAGTTTGCCAATTTTAACGTAAGTGAAGGAACCGAACTAGCCGCCCGCGGACATGAGTTGCTTTTTGACTTTGTAGAAAATTTCAACAAGCCTGTTATTGCCGCTGTTAATGGTTTTGCGCTTGGCGGTGGATTAGAATTGGCTATGGCTTGTCATATTCGTGTGGCTTCTTACAATGCTAAATTAGGTTTGCCGGAAACGGGTCTTGGGCTAATCCCGGGATATGGTGGTACGCAGCGTTTGGCAAGGCTGATAGGCCATGGCAGAGCTATTGAAATGATTACCACTGCACAGATGATTGATGCCGAAAGAGCACATGAAATGGGCTTGGTAAACCATTTATATACCGCAGATGAATTGATGACCGAAGCAGTAAATCTGGCTAAAAAAATGATTAAGAATTCTCCTAACGCTTTGAAGAGCGCCATCAGAAGCGTGAATGCAGGCTACCGCACAGGTATTGACGGCTACAAAGTAGAGATTGAAGAATTTGGAAGGTGCTTTGGAACAGATGACTTCATTGAAGGAACCACTGCATTTTTAGAAAAGAGAAAACCCTCTTTTTAATGCTTCAAAAGCCACATTACATTACCATACAAAAAACGGCTCGCTATTACCTTAGCGGGCCGTTGTCACATAATTATAAACATGTTTGCTTTGTTTTGCACGGCTATGGCCAATTGGTGCCATATTTTATCCGTCATTTTGAAGAATTAGAAATGAAGGATGTGCTTTTTATTGCACCGGAAGGTCTGCATCGTTTTTACTTAAATGGGAGCAAGGGAAGAGTTGGCACAAGCTGGATGACCAAAGAAGACCGTTTGAGTGACATTGCGGATTATTGCAGGTATCTGGATCAATTGTATGAGCACTTTATTGAACAAATATCTTCTGCAAAAAGTGTCGGGTTATTTGCTTTTTCTCAAGGCGTAGCCACAGCTTGCAGATGGATTACAGCATCAGAACATAAGTTTGACTACTTGGTAAATTATGCCGGAGCATTTCCACCGGATTTAGATCACAAAAGCGCTATTGCCAAAATGCGAAACATACCTGTGCACATGCTGGTTGGCAATGCTGATGAATATATTTCGTTGGAAAAATTTGCTGAGCATATCAGCGATTTGGAAACACGAGGTTTTGTAGTGAAACAGGAAACTTTTGAAGGCGAACACAAGCTGTATAAACCTGTGCTTGAAGGTTTGTTTAAAAAGCTACTTATTCTTTAAAGTCATCGAGATCACGTCTATCCTTTTTGGTAGGACGCCCCGTGCCTTTTTTACGATCAAAGCTGCGCATAAGGTGAATGAACTCCTTTTTATTGAGCTCATCTTCACTAGTAATATCTTTAATATAATCGGGTACAAGCTTAGCTCCAATACGCGACTTGGGTATGTCTAACACCTTTAAACCATATTCAATACCATCAATACGAAAATGGATAGTGTCTCCAGTCTTAACTTCTCGCGAAGGTTTCGCTGTATCACCATTTAACGTAACCTTATCCTTCCGAATCTCATCTGTGGCCAGACTTCGGGTTTTGTACTTTCGAACACTCCACAGAAATTTATCAATCCTCATTTTACAGTGATTTCAATGCCCAAGATTAATGAAAAAGTATTAACATTGTCAATGCTTCTTTATTTTAGCAGCACATTAAGCCACCCTAATTTTAATTTGAACACTCCCCACAAAGTGTATGTGGCGGGAAAGAAAACTCTACATGAAGCCATTGAAATGTATAATTGTTGATGACGATCCGCTTTCGCGTGAAGCGCTTCGCAATAGTATTAGTAGACATGGCGATCTTCGACTGGAAGGAAGTTATCACAATGCGCTGGAAGCTAAAATGGCTTTGGCAAAAAAAGACCTTGACCTTGTTTTCCTTGATGTAGAAATGCCGGAAATGACTGGTTTTGAGCTTCTGAATTCGTATAAAAATATCCCTCAGGTAGTAATGGTTACTTCCAATAAAAGCCATGCGTTTGAAGCTTTTAGGTATGATGTTACCGACTTTATCGCAAAACCTATTGACTATAGTAGATTTGAGCAGGCTATAGAGCGAGTGCTAAAATATGTGCAAAGCATGCCGCAGCGGGTAGAAGAGCAAAATATTGTCATCAAGTCTGATGGTGTGCTCATTAAATTAAACGCAGGTGATATAGATTATGTAGAAGCGATGGGTGATTACATAAAGGTGGTGCTATCGGATACAAGTCATGTGGTACACAGCACTATGAAAGCCTTTATTACTCAATTACCCGAAGCCTTTTTGCGGGTTCACAAATCATATATTGTAAACTTGGATAAGGTGCTTGAAATAGATGATAGCTATTTGGTAGGAGAGTACTTTAACCTTCCGGTTAGTCGCTCTTACAAGAATGATGTGAAAGCCAAGTTCAAAGAGTTTTTATAGTCTGTAAAGCTCAATAAAAAACTGCGAGCCTTGACCTGGCGTGCTGTCAATATCAATTTTACCCCCCATTATTTCTACCTGATTTTTGGTTATAAATAGGCCAACTCCCTTACTGTCTACGTTTTTCTTGTTGTGAAAGGTCTTATACATTTTAAAAACGTCTTTTCCATGTCGCTCTAGGTCAATTCCAATGCCATTGTCGCTAAAGGAAAGCATTATAAGTCCGTCATCTTCATAAGAGGTAATTTTAATAATAGGTGCAACACCTGGCCTTGCATACTTTATAGAATTGGAAATCATGTTGAGGAAAATGCTCTCCAAAAATAATCGAGAATAAACTATCTCAGGAAATTCGGAGAAGTCGGCACTTATAGTTGCCTTACTTTCCTTTATTTGAGGAGCAAGTTGTTTTTTTACTGCTGCAAGACTTTGTTCTAAATTTAAAGTTTCGAGATCTTTTACAAGCTCGCGATAGTCCATCAATATTTCCGAAAAGTCATCAACCATGTCAAACATGGTTTGCGATCCGGTTTTAAAATTCTCCAGAAGTTCAGCCTTTTCTTTTTGGGTTTCCATTCGGTCGAAAAGATTCATAATCATTTTCAGGCCCGCCATAGGCGACCGTAAGTTGTGCGACACCATTCTGGCCATAGATTCGAGGTGCTCATTTCTGTGACGCAAGGCCTCATTATTATTAATCAAAAGGCGGCTTTTTAGTTTTGACTCTGCACGTTCTCTCTTATAGCTTTTTTTAAAGTAATTGAGAATTACGGCAATCAAAATGACTAAGCTCATAAGGCGATAAAACCCGGGAAAGGGAAACTGCAGAGTTTCAATAAGTTCAGGGTTGGTGAGTATTTGATCTGGAAAAGTGTAAGCTAAATATTGTACTACGACAACATTGATAAGGGTGATAACCATAAATCCAAAGTGATCTTTTACCTTCAGAATGGTGAGGTTAACTACTATAATAAGCACAAAGAAATAGTTGGCCGTATATGTGGAAGAAATACTCCAGCACCAGGCTACATCATTGAAAGCCAAGGTGAGCAAAGCAAAAATTTTGATTGAAAGAACATACCTCCCATTGTAATAGGCGTTATAAAAAATGTAAAGAAATACCAATGACAAAAGGGAAAGAGAAAGGCGAATCCATAGGGTAGACTCATAAAAAGCAGCAAGCGCGGTAGTTGCGATGCTGACCAAAAAGAAGACCAGAGCAGCGGCATTAAAAATTTTGTTTTCTAAAAGATCTCTCCCTGAGTCAGGTTGAGCCACATCGAAGCGTGAAGAAAGATTATGGTCTAATGGCATGGCAAGAATTGATTGCAACAAATGTAAAATTTATCGAGTTCTAATGACATTTTGGACAAAGATGAACAGGCGGTGGTTACCAAAACAGCCAAATTCCGTTACTTTTAGGATGGTTCTTAAAGCTCAAATGTGACTATCGTGTTTGACTGCTTTGCATTGATTTGCTTTAGCCCAATTGCTTGATAGGATAATGCAGTTAGCGCTTTTTGAAGGGATCAAATCTAGGGTAGCTATCGGGGCTCTGATTAACTTCAAGGGTATTTTGATAAAAGCTTCTGTGTCATTTCGGGATACCGTGCTAAACTCTGAATGTACTTAGAGCTTTTCATTTTCTTTATATGCTTTTCTATTGACAAAGCCTGTTGTTTTGAAGTACATATTAGTTTGAAAAACAGCTCCCAATCGTCAGCTTTGGCTGTGAATTTTCTGGCTTCCGCATTTTGATGAAACTCCATTCTAACCTCTAAGTCACTGGAGTAGCCAGTATAGTATCGGTTAAGTTTTTTACTGTGTAATATGTAAACATAGAATGGCATTAATGGAAAAGATATAACTAATTCCCTTGTCAAGATAATGCGCAT
>JAUHWX010000130.1 GCA_030427285.1 Bacteroidia bacterium | reverse complement strand
TTTGATATAACCCAGGCCACGAACCAAATACTCGGCTTTATTTATTTCTATGGTTTTGGCACCTACGTCTCTATTGGAATTTTTCACCGCAAGCATCACATCCTGAAGACCTACATTGTAAGCACGCATAGCGTCAGGGCGTACGTCCACTTGGTACTCTTTTACGTAGCCACCAATAGAGGCCACTTCAGCTACTCCCGATGCTGAAGACAATCCATACTTTACGTAAAAGTCCTGGATGGTTCCTAGTTCATCAAGGCCCCAACCTCCTGTTGGATTTCCTGCCGTATCTCTACCTTCTAGCGTGTACCAAAATACCTGTCCCAGTGCGGTAGCATCAGGCCCCAAAGCAGGCTGTGCATCATCAGGCAATAAGCCCGATGGCAGCGAGTTGAGCTTTTCAAGTATCCTTGATCGACTCCAGTAAAACTCAATGCCCTCATCAAAAATGATGTATATGCTGGAAAACCCAAACATGGATGAGCTACGAATAGATTTCACTCCCGGAATCCCCAAAAGCGAAGTTGTAAGCGGATAGGTGATTTGATCTTCAATATCCTGAGGTGAACGACCAGGCCAGTTGGTAAAAACTATTTGCTGGTTTTCACCTAAATCAGGAATTGCATCTACCGGTACTGGGTCGCGAGGTAAACCCGTTAACTCCCAATCAAATGGAGCCGTCATTATTCCCCAGCCAATAATTAATACCGCCAAGAGTGCTGTTACCAGCTTATTCTCGAGAAAAAACTTAATTACATTATTTAACATGATTCATCTGTAATGCGTGAATGGTTTTAAAAAACACATAACAATCCGGCACCTAAAACAAGAAAGGCGCAGATTAGCAAAACAGAATTCTAAATCAAGAAAGTTTGAATAAATACAGGAATATCTACCCGTATCAATGGAGGCTTATAATTGTGGAATCTTGAAGAAAGACCAGCATCCACAGAATAAAGCTGGCTATAACTTATCACAAAGGCTGCGATAAACTTGAAATCAGGACTAAAGTCCAAAACAGAAGAAGATAAAGTTGTCTCATGCTCCTGTCCTTCAATTTTCACCTCTTTGTCATCACAACATCCCTTCTTTTTTGAAGGGCTCATATTAGCATGAAAAGGACATGAAGATGCTTCTTTATTCACAGCATGCTCACAAGGCGTGGCTTTATCAAACAAAGAGAAGCTTTGTAATTTATCTCCACAAAAGTGCATACCTATATTGAAGCTCATTGAACTTAGCAATACCTGGAAGGCAAGAAATATGGAAATAATCTCTTTCATTGTGAATGGCAAATTAAGACATTTTTAGGTAAGTTGGGTTTATACTTTTCAGGATTTACTTTATATAATTAAGTATTCACCATATCAACCTTCATATCCTTATTGATTCCCTGCAACTAGAAAGGCACTCTTACAATCGTGATTTTCTACGATGACACTGTTTTCGGAAAAACCATCTTCATTAGAACTTCAATTTGAGTACTAACATCTTCACTTTCCGGCAAGATGTCTTATTTTAGCATTTGCTTAAATAGAACATTTTGTCTCGATGGAAAAAATGCATCAGGTAAATGCTTGGCATCGAACAGGTAAGTGTCTGCTGGCAAATGTTGTAGGGACGTAACAATTGATTTACAAAAAGTAACCCTCGCAATACTATAGGCATGCAAGTATTTACAACTCTGGCTTTCATTGTCCTACCGAATCAAATTCATTATTTCATCTGTTTGTGCTCCCATATGATAGTAGATTTTCTTTTACAATGAGTTGAAAGCGTTTGTCAATGTACTGACAAACAGTCCACTATAACTTTTTCTTTGATTCAGTAAATAATACCAGCTTTTATTTGGGGTTCAATAAAAAATTTTAGATTTGCCATAGTTTTGAAAACGTTGTCTTACATATTAGCGGTATATTTTCTGGGCTTGTCCTTTGTTACATGTGCAGATGGGCTTGTTTATGCCGATTCTGTTAATGGCCTGCACGTAGTTGCGTCTGCTGATTCCCATTCTGGCCACGATCACAATTCAAACACAAACGACCTTTGCAGCCCTGTATGTTCCTGTCAGTGCTGCCATGTTCATGTCACCTTTCCAAATGTAATACAGGCCGCAGCGCCAGCACTTGCCATTACCGCTATCCCTTCTTACAAGAAAAACTTCTCAAGTATCGATCTCTTCGATCTTTTTGTTCCTCCCAAAGCCTGATCTGGGCTTTTTTTATTGGTTAAGTACACCTTTTTTTAAAACTGCAATTGAGCAGATTTAGCTAATCGTAAAATTCATACGATCAAGGAAGCCCTCATTTCTTTAATCTTCATCTGAAGATGTGGTCAATCATCTATCTCAGATAATTTTCAATAAGGGTAAAATTGAATAAAAAGCGAAAAAGGACTAAGAAAAAAATCACATGGCTAAAGGTAGTCAAGGGAGTTTTCATCACCCTGCTATGTGTCCTACTCCTCTTGGCAACTGCCGAAAGGTTCTACCATTATTTCAAGGTTCATTTAAAATAACATAAAAAACTATGATCAATAGAATCATCTCGTTCTCAATAAAGAACAAGTTTATCGTGGGCCTGCTTACGCTTGCCATTATTGGGGTAGGTCTCTACTCCATGTACACGGTAAATCTGGGCTCTGTTCCAGACATTACAAATAACCAGGTGCAGGTAATCACAGTATCCGAAAACCTGGCCACCGAAGATATAGAGCAATTTGTGACATACCCGGTAGAACTCGCAATGGGAAACCTGCCAGGAGTTGATGAAATACGGTCTATTTCAAGGTTTGGCCTTTCAGTGGTAACCATCGTATTCGAAGACGATATGGGCACCTACCTGCCACGTCAACTGGTGCAGGAAAAGCTAAACGAATTGCAGGAAACCATCCCCGAAAAATTTGGAGCCCCAACAATGGGACCTATTTCCACAGGTCTTGGCCAGATCTACGAGTACACCATTCAACCGAAGCCAGGCTATGATTCTGTGTATAGTCCAATGGAACTCCGCACCATTCAGGAGTGGATTGTAAAACGGCAACTGACCTTATTGGAAGGTGTAGTGGAGGTAAATTCATTTGGCGGCTACATCAAACAGTACGAAGTTGCTATTAACCCCGAAAAGCTCAATGCAATGGACGTGAGCATTTCTGAGGTATATGAAGCGCTTGCACGGAACAATGTGAATACTGGAGGGGCGTATATCGAAAAAAACCGAATGTCCAATTTTATACGTGGCGAAGGTCTGGTACGCTCCCTGGATGACATACGTAACACTGTCATTCGCAATAACAATGGCATTCCTATCACCATTAATGATGTGGCTGAAAAAGTCCATTTTGGACATCAGGTACGTTACGGAGCTTTCACACAGGATGGAAAAGAAGCAGTTGGCGGTATGATTATGATGCTCAAAGGAGCGAACCCAAATGCGGTGATTCAAAATGTAAAAGAGCGCATGAAGGAAGTGGAAAAATCACTTCCTGAAGGACTGACAATCGGGTCTTTTATTGACCGTAGCGCGCTTATTGCACGAACTACTGATACAGTTAAAACCAACCTGATTGAAGGGGCATTAATAGTCATTTTTGCTTTGGTAATTTTACTGGGAAGTTTACGCGGGGGGCTTATTACAGCCACGACTATCCCACTTTCCCTATTGTTCGCCTTCATTTTGATGAAGCAGTTTAATGTGTGGGCCAACCTGATGAGCCTGGGTGCCATCGACTTTGGGATCATCATTGATGGTGCAGTGATAATCATTGAAGGAACCGTTTATGAAATTCAGAAGCGCATACGCTCAGGAAAGATTAAGTTTAACCAAGGGGTGATGGATGAGTTGGCTTACGAAGCAGGAAGCACCATGATGGGCTCTGCCTTTTTCGGTCAAGTCATTATACTCATTGTGTTTGCCCCTATTCTATTCCTCACGGGTGTAGAGGGTAAAATGTTTCAGCCTATGGCCTACACCTTTGGATTTGCCATGATTGGGGCTATTGTTTTGTGCCTCACTTACGTCCCTATGATGTCTGCGCTTTTTATGAAGCCTGT
The DNA here is from genome assembly GCA_030427285.1 of Bacteroidia bacterium. Lineage (GTDB taxonomy): Bacteria > Bacteroidota > Bacteroidia > Flavobacteriales > Schleiferiaceae > Owenweeksia. Next base: position 5,295 of record JAUHWX010000130.1, on the reverse strand, counting down.
TGAAAACAAGAAAAATTGGTTTGGCCGGTTTGAGCGATGGTTGGAGAAAATCAGCGATAAAATCATTGGAGGCATTCATCGTGCCTACCTGCCATTGCTTAAAAGTGCAATGCGCTTTAAAGTTGCTGTGATTGTTGTGGCCGTTATTCTATTGGGTATTGCCGGGTTTACTTTTTCGAAGATGGGTGGCGAATTCGTGCCTCAACTGGATGAAGGTGACCTCGCAATGCAGGCTTTAATCCGTCCTGGTAGTTCACTGAGTGAAGCAACAGAAGTTTCCTATAAAATTGAAAACCTTTTATTGGAAAATTTTCCGGAAATCAAAACGGTTACAGCCCGAATCGGAGTAGCAGACATCCCTACAGACCCTATGCCGATGGACATTGCGGATATGTACCTGATTTTAGAAAAAGATAAGGACAAATGGGTTACGGCCGAAACCAAGGAAGAGTTAATTGATAATATCAAAGAACTTTTGGAAGAACAGTTGACTGGAGTGAACCTTGTCTTTACCCAGCCAGTGGAGCTTCGTTTTAACGAACTGCTGGAGGGAGTACGTGAAGACATTGCTGTTAAACTCTATGGAGAAGACCTGGAAATCCTTTCTACAAAAGTTCAGGAAATGGCTGATATTATAGAAACCGTAGAAGGTGCGAGTGATGTAAACCCCGAAAGGACATCGGGCCTTCCGCAAATGACTGTGCGCTATAACCGCAAAAAAATGGCACAGTACGGCCTGGATATTGAAAAAGTAAACGAATACATAAGTTCTGCTTTCGCAGGAGGCACAGCAGGAGTAATTTTTGAAGGTGAAAAACGCTTTGATATGGTCATCCGTTTTGATGAAGCCCACCGACAAAGTATAGACGACCTCCGTAATCTTTACATTGACCTCCAGGACGGGACCCAAATTCCCATTAAGGAAGTAGCAGATATAAGTTATCAGCCCGGCCCTATGCAGATAAGCCGCGACAATACCTATAGAAGAACTTACGTAGGCGTAAATGTTCGGGGGCGCGATGTGGAATCTGTAGTAAACGACATACAGGCCAAGCTGGATGAGCAGCTAAATCTGCCTTCGGGTTATTACATTTCCTACGGTGGAGAATTTGAAAACCTACAGAGTGCTAAAAAAAGGCTGACGATTGTAGTGCCCATTGCACTGTTTCTCATTTTTATTCTCCTCTATTTTGCCTTGGGCTCGGTTTCCCAATCCATTATGATTTATATGGCCATTCCATTGGCGGCAATTGGAGGTGTTTTCGCACTTTGGATGAGAGATATGCCCTTTAGCATTTCAGCCGGGGTTGGATTCATCGTGCTCTTTGGAGTTGCAGTACTCAATGGCTTGGTGCTGATTAATCGTTTCAATTCCCTGAAAGAAGAAGGGGTAACAAGTATAAAGGACCGAATCCTTACGGGCACCAAAGAGCGGATACGCCCGATAATGCTTACGGCTACTACTGATATTTTTGGCTTCCTGCCTATGGCGTTTTCGGCTTCGGCCGGTGCTGAAGTACAGCGCCCATTGGCCACGGTGGTAATTGGCGGTATGCTTACTGCCACGCTGCTTACGCTCGTAGTGCTGCCGGTGCTGTACACTTTTGTAGAAAAAAGAAAGGAAAAGAATTTGGAAAACCGTAGTCGCGGAATGTCCATGAGCACCATCGTTCTCTTGTTAGGAGTAGGTGGTTTCCTCGGTTTTTCCCAAACGGCAGGCGCGCAAGGAATAAACCCTGATACATTGCAAACCATCAGTCTTGAGCAGGCACAAAACAGAGCCATTGAATATTTTCCCCAGATAAAGGCAAAAAAACTGCAAATAGAAAGTGAAGAAGCCTTAAAGAAAACTGCCTGGGATTTTGGGAATACGCAAATCTTCACCGGGGCCGAGGAGGCCACTAGCAATTCCAATGGGGTTTATACCCAAATTGGCGTTCAGCAGCAGAATATTGACATTTTTGGCATCGCCCCGCGTCTTCGTTTACAAAAAGAGAAAGTAGCTCTTGCTGAAACGGCCCTTAACCTTTCGCTGGCAGAAATTAAAAGGGAAGTGAAATTGGCCTGGGGCCAGTTATATACTGCCAAAAACACGTATCAGGTTTTTAACCGTCTTGATTCGCTCTTTACTGATATTGAAAGGGCGGCAGATATAAGGTTGGAAGTGGAAGAAACTTCGAAACTGGCGTATTTGGCCACTAAAAACCAAGCCAATGAGGTGCGCATTCAAAAGGAACAGGCATACCGCAATTATCTGAGTGCCTTGCAGCGGCTCAACTTATGGTTAGTAAGCGATACGCTCTATACGGTGCCAGACGTACCCACCGACCAGTTGACCGAGATGCTCAACATTAATACGGATTCATTAAGCACACACCCCCTGCTCAATGTTTATAAACAACAAATAGAAGTGGCAGAAGCACAAATAAAGGAAAGAAGAGCTCAGTTCCTTCCCCAACTTCAAGGCCAGTACGGTCAACAAAAAGTAGATGGGCAAACTGGTTTTTATACCTATCAGATTGGTATTCAAATACCCTTATTCTTTGCCCCTGAACTTGGCCGTACCCAAGAGGCGAAAATTCAACGGGAAATCGCCAACGAGAATTTCAGACAAAATCAGTTTGAGCTTAATGCCAGATACCTGTCTATGCGCGAAGAATACCTGAAGTGGCGCAATTCATGGACCTATTACCGTGAGCAGGCCCTGCCATTGGCAAAGGAACAAAGGACTGGTTCCATTACAGCCTATCGCGAAGGGGCGATAGACTATGTCACATTCCTGCAGAACATAAGGGATGCTATACGCATAGAAATAAGCTCCTGGGATGCCTTAGGTAATTATCTCGATAGCCGCTATGAACTTGAATACTATTTACAAACAACAAACTAAAACCGGAAACGGATTAAATATAAACGACATGAAAAAGCAAATCATAAATTTTTTCGCGCTGGCTCTACTGGCCATATTTATAGGGGCTTGTGGAAACAATGCTTCGGAAGAAGGCCACGACCACAAGGAGGGTGAACAACAAGAATTACACGATGGCCACAATGATGAGGAAGGCGGCCATGAGGGCCACGGTGAAGAGGGCCATGAAGAGCATGGAGGCGAAGAAGGCATGGGCGAAGTGCATCTTTCCAACCTCAAGTTTCAGAGCCTTGGCGTGAAAGTGGACACCCTGCCCACACGGCCATTATCGGGGGTTGTGTACGCCAATGGTCAGCTGGAGGTACCACCACAGCACGAGGCTACGGTGACGGCCATTTTAGGTGGAAACATTACAGCCATAAAGGTGATAGAGGGAGACAAAGTGAGCAAGGGGCAGGTGTTGGCTTATCTCAGCCATCCTGATCTTTCTAAAGTGCAGACAGAGTATTTACGTGCCTACAACAGCAGTGAATACCTCGAGCAGGAATTTAATAGACAGAAGAAGCTTTATGAAGAAGAAGTAGGTTCTGGAAAAACCTTTCAGGAAACCAAAGCCGAGTACCTATCCCTGAAAGGTGAAGTGAAGGGCTATGAATCACAGTTGAAACAACTGAACCTCAATGTGGATAAAATCCGCAAAGGGGAAATTTATGACAACATCCCGGTGGTGAGCCCCATTGACGGTCATATTGAAAAAGTGCTCATACAAATCGGGCAGTATATCCAGCCCCAAACGGGTATGTTCCAAATTGTAAATACCAAGCACATCCACGCAGATTTAATGGTTTTTGAAAAAGACGTGCACAAGGTAAAAGAAGGCCAAAAAATCTCATTCACCGTGGAGTCTGTTCCGGGTACCCAGCTTACCGCCAAAATTTATTCGGTGGGCAAGCAGTTTGAGGAAAACCCTAAAGCAGTGCATGTGCATGCCGAGATAGACCAAAAGAAGGATTTCCTGATTCCGGGCATGTACATCAATGGGAAAATACATACCTCTAATGATGCGATCACCGCATTGCCCGAAGGGGCTGTAATTGAAGAAGAAGGCAAGCCTTACATTTTTATCGCAGAACAGCACAATGAAGATGGCGAAACCGAATGGGCCTTTAAACCGGTGGAAATACGGACAGGTAACTCCGATGAAGGGTGGATAGAAATCAATCTGCTGGAACCGCTGCCCAAGGGTACAAAGGTAGCTTGGAACAATGCCTACTATCTCATTTCGGAGATGAAAAAAGGAGAAACATCCCATGAGCATTAAATGTCAAACCTACTGATAACGTGATTACTCAGTAAACGGAATGAAAGACAATATGCATTATCAAGCTAAACTCAATGAAAAAATTACAAATAAAAATACCACTCATCCTGCCCGAAGTGCCTGATGAAAAAGATCAATGTGTTAATAAACTAATCCAAAAGCTTCAGGACAAGGACGGTCTTGAAAAAGTACATGTGGTTGATGAAACCGACAATGGTGTGCCACAACTCTGCTTCCATTATGATCCGGAGTTGATCTCTATTGACCGGATCCAAAAACTGGCGGAGCAAACCGGGGCTGAGATCACCGAAAAGTTTGGCCATAAACTCATAGAAGTTGAGGGAATACGGCATACACGCCATGCCCGTAACATAGAGCGAAACATTAGAAGCAAAGCGGGCATTCTGGAAGCGGCTGTCTCAGGTTCCGGCATGGTGCGTTTGGAATTTGATACCACTAAAATAGATCAAGCGGAAATTCTAAAAGCCCTAAGAAAAGAGGGCCTTGGTATGCCAGATACGCAGGTAAGTGCTGAGCAATTTCTTCAGCAAGCCAAGAAATCTGAACAACAGGAAACCCAAGAAAAAGAAGATGCGCATTCACATGAGGAAGGTGAAGATCACGACCACTCACACGGTGGTATTTTCGGCAAAAATACAGAGCTGATCTTTTCCATCATCTGCGGGGCATTGCTCGGCATTGGTTTTGGGCTTTCATATGTAGAAGCTATTCCTTCATGGGTAAGTCTGGTGCTCTACATCGCAGCGTATTTCTTTGGAGGCTTTTTTACAGCTAAAGAAGCTATTCAAACAGTTGCCAAAGGTGGCTTTGAGATAGATTTCCTCATGTTGGTAGCAGCCATCGGTGCGGCTATTTTAGGAGAATGGGCAGAAGGTGCCCTGTTGCTGTTCCTGTTCAGCATGGGCCATGCCCTGGAGCATTATGCCATGAACAAGGCCCGCAAATCTATTGCCGCTTTGGCAGAACTGGCCCCCAAAACGGCCTTGCTCAAGAGAAAAGGAAAAACAGAAGAAGTAGGTATAGAAGAACTGAGCATTGGAGACATCATCGTAGTGAAGCCTAATAGCAAAATTTCAGCCGATGG
>JAUHWX010000338.1 GCA_030427285.1 Bacteroidia bacterium | reverse complement strand
TTTTTGCAATGTGTATAAATCCGCATAATTGCTAATCAATCCTTCGTTTACAAACTGATCTACGGTTTCACCGCCCATCCCTTCAATGTCCATGGCCTTACGGCTAATAAAATGCTGAATACGTCCTTTTATCTGTGGTGGACATCCCTCATCATTTGGGCAATAATGCTGCGCTTCGCCTTCCTTACGGATAAGTTCTGTGCTACATTCGGGGCAATGCGTGGCATATTTTACGGGCTCCAAATCTGGCGGGCGCTGGTCAAAATCTACACCTATCACTTTGGGAATTATCTCCCCTCCTTTTTCTACATACACATGGTCGCCAACACGCAAATCCAACTTTTCTATTTGATCGGCATTGTGCAGCGAAGCACGCTTTACAGTAGTTCCGGCCAATAGCACGGGTTCCAAATTTGCCACCGGAGTAATTGCTCCTGTACGCCCAACTTGGTAAGTAATGCTGTTTAATTTGGTAGAAACCTGCTCGGCCTTATACTTATATGAAATTGCCCAACGCGGAGATTTGGCCGTAAAGCCAAGCTTATCCTGCTGTGCATAGTCATTCACTTTTACTACTATTCCATCTATTTCAAATGGCAGCTCATGGCGGTGCACTTCCCAATAATTGATGAAGTCAAAAATCTCATCGACATTTTTCGCCTTGGCGATATAGTTCTTTACCGCACTTGGCACTTTAAAACCCCATTGAGCGGCCTTTTGCATGCTCTCAAAGTGATTGTCAAAAAGTCGATCATCGGTAAGGATGTAATACAGAAAGCAATCTAATGAGCGAGAAGCCACAATGCTACTGTCCTGCATCTTTAAAGTTCCGGATGCTGTATTTCGTGGATTGGCAAAGGGTTCTTCGCCATCTTCAATACGCTGTTGGTTGAGTTTGGCGAAGCCTTCTAAAAGCATAAATATCTCACCACGTATTTCCAGTTCCTCAGGAAAATCATTGCCATGAAGCTGCAAAGGAACCGAGCGTATGGTGCGCACATTAGCCGTGATATCGTCACCTTGTGTACCATCACCACGGGTAAGGGCACGCTCCAAAACTCCATTTTTGTAGGTAATGCCAATAGCCGCTCCATCATACTTAAGTTCACAAACAAACTCTACAGGGTCGGAAATTGACTTTCCAATTCGTTTGATAAAATCCTCAAGCTCCTCCTTGCTATAAGTGTTTGCTAAAGAAAGCATCCGCGTTTTATGCGGCACGGTTTCAAAGTTTTTGGTAACATCACCACCTACGCGCTGTGTGGGTGAAGTGCTCAACTTAAATTCCGGAAACTCATCTTCCAGCTTTTGTAGCTGTTTTAGCTTTTGATCAAAATCATAATCCGAAATCTCAGGATTGTCAAGCACATAATACTGATGATTGTGATGCATCAGTTCCTTGCTGAGCTCTTCTATTTGCGATTTAGCTTCCTCTTTAGTCATGGCAATTTGTAAGAAAAGCAAAAATAGGAATTGAAGCGCAGCGATGCAGCCACTGGAAAAAGGATATTAACACCTGGATGTAAACTCGAAAAGCTAAACTCTAAATCCTAAAAATAGTCTAGGACTTTTTCTCCCGCTGGAGAGCTTGTGCTGAGCTTGGCAAAGTAGAGTGCCAGAAGGACGAGGGAGAATGCACATCCCTACTCCCAATTCCTTACTCCTTACTCAACCCTTTCCTAAGATGTACCTCAACCATCCTATTCTCAGAAACAAAAGCCGGGTAAAATTCATACGACAAAAGGCTATCCGTATAAAGTGTAGAAGCATCATCCATATCATAAGAATGTCCATAGCGCACCACACAATCCACGGTTTTACCAGAATATTC
>JAUHWX010000129.1 GCA_030427285.1 Bacteroidia bacterium | reverse complement strand
CTCTAGCTTCTCCAGCTCAGGAATGGCTTCTTCAAGCTCCATCTTGGCCATTTCCTTCATTTCAGTATCATCCGAATGAAGAATTTCTTTGGCCTCGGCAATATTGTCCTTAAGCTGCATGTACTTTTCTCGCGCTTCCACTAGGGGTTTTAATTCCTTGTATTCTCGCGTAAGAGTCACATAGCGCTTTTGGTCTGTTATCACATCAGGTTGAATAATCAAGTCATTTACCTCGTGGTAGCGCTGCTGTATAGCATCCAGCTTATCCTGCATTTTCTTTCTTCTTTTTAGTAAATAAATTGCCCCTTGTCACTGATGATGGTAAGTTTTTTACCATCATGAGCTTCTACTCTACCCACAATCTGTGCAGGTATATTGAAGCTTTCTGAAATTGCAATAATTTCTTGAGCCACTGATTCATCACAATACACCTCCATACGGTGCCCCATATTGAACACCTGGTACATTTCTTTCCAATCTGCACCTGATGATTTTTGAATCAAGTCGAATAATGGAGGCACATCAAACATGTTGTCTTTTACCACATGAACGCCATCTACAAAGTGCAAAACTTTGGTTTGAGCACCACCACTGCAATGCACTAATCCATCAATTTTACTGCGATGAGATTCTAATATTTTCTTAATAACAGGAGCATAGGTACGTGTTGGTGAAAGAACCAATTTACCGGCATCTAATGGTACACCATCCACTGCCTCCGTTAATTTTTTATTTCCAGAATACACCAATTCTTCTGGCACTAAGGCATCGTAAGACTCGGGATATTTTGTTGCCAATTCTTTTATAAACACATCATGGCGAGCAGAAGTCAAACCATTGCTTCCCATGCCTCCGTTGTACTCGGTTTCGTAAGAGGCTTGTCCAAAAGAGGCTAAACCAACAATTACGTTTCCAGGTTTTATGTTGGCATTATCAATTACCTCACTGCGCTTCATGCGAGCAGTAACAGTGCTATCCACAATAATGGTTCTAACCAAATCGCCTACATCAGCAGTTTCGCCACCGGTAAGCACGATGTCCATGCCCCATTTGGCCATTTCATCAATTAGCTCTTGTGTACCATTAATGATAGCGGAAATTACTTCACCAGTAATTAAGTTCTTATTTCTGCCAATAGTTGAAGAAAGGAGAATCGGGCTTTCGGTAGCTCCCACGCATAAAAGATCATCGAGATTCATCACCAAAGCGTCCTGCGCAATACCTTTCCACACACTCAGGTCACCAGTTTCTTTCCAGTACATATATGCCAAAGACGACTTTGTTCCGGCACCATCAGCATGCATTACCACACAGTGCTCCTCGCTTCCCGTAAGGTAATCAGGAATGATTTTGCAGAATGCTTTTGGAAACAATCCTTTATCGAGCTTGGAGATAGCCTTATGCACATCCTCCTTTTGGGCAGATACTCCCCTGCCACTGTATCGGTTACCTGAATTCATTTTGCAAAAATAGAAAGCGCCCCGCAGAAATTGCATTCTACGGGGCGCCAATTTTATACTTCTTTATTTAATTGATTTTAACCCAATAGCCAGCTGGAACACTCTTCTTGTCTATATCTGGATTTAGGTCTTCAAGCTCCTTATCATCCAAGTCCAATTTCTTGGCTATATCTTTTAATGATTGTCCTGCTCTATCCACTTGGTAGTGACTTGCATCCCACTTCTCATAGTTTCCATCTGGTGTGATTTTTAGCTGCAATCCTTCAAATGGACGTACACCTCTTAAGCCACCGTTAAGCTTTTTAAGATCTACAATGTTGATGTTATTTTTCTTTGCAACTACACCAAAGCTCTCACGCCCCTTGATAACATAAATCTCACCGGGAGGATCATTATTTACACCACTGTTCTTGTCAGCAATAATGTCCTTTGGATCTACAGCATCCTGATCAACAGGACCCGCTGCTGGTACATAATCATCACGTAGTACTTTAAAGTCAGTTCTACGGTTTATTTGGTTGGCCACTTCCTGCTTTTCTGGTGCCAATGATTTAATGTAACTCTCTGTCAATCTATTTCCTTCTTCTAATTGACCTGCTCCATAACCCTTGTAACCTTCTGGTATTAAAAATGGCTCAGACTCACCCATTCCACGAGCTACCATCCTGTCTGCAACAATACCTTTAGACACTAAATAGCTAACACAAGTATCAGCACGCTTTTGCGAAAGCACTTTGTTACTTTGTTCACTATCACGGTAATCCGTGTGTGAGCGAAGCTCAATTACAATAGTTGGGTTGTTTTTCATAATTGGCACCACGCTATCCAATGCAGCGCGTGCTTCCGGACGAAGATCCCATTTACCTAAATCAAAGAATACGTTTGGAAGAACGATTGGCTCTTCGATTGGATCCAAGGCCTTATTTACCTGTAGCTTATGCAAAAATTGGTTTGCCGATGGAATGTATTCAAAAGCTGACAAGTCAACTCCAATAGTAGTTGTGTTTCCAGTATTCGTAAGGAATTTAGCTTTTTCAAAAGTCAATGTATACTGAACGTCAGCATCAATTTTGTCTTTATCAAAAATGTAGTAACCATCTTTATCAGCATTTACCACAACACTAGTGCCGTTAGATCCATCCAATTTTACAGTCGCCTGAGGAATTGGCAATCCTGTTTTTGAGCTGGTAACAACCCCTTCCAACTCAAATACCAATGGAGTTTTTACCACACCATAGATATCATCATTTTTAGAACCTTTACGGTTGCTGCTCAAGAAACCTACTTCATCCTTTGCCCCTTTAAAAATTAATCCGAAATCGTCATAACTGGTGTTAACAGGATATTCCATATTCTCGGCTTCGGCATTCGGTGCCGGCATACCATCTTCTCCTAATTGAATTCTGAAGATATCAAGACCACCCATTCCTGGTAATCCGTTGGATGCCCAATACAAGTACTTGCCATCTCCACTGATAAATGGGTAGTATTCCTCGCGATCGGTGTTCACTTTTGAACCAAGATTGGTTGGTGTTTTCCAGGTTTTTGCTCTACGGTCAAACGTGGTCATGAAAATATCATGAGCACCTTTGGTATTGAATTCATCGGAAACAAAATACAAACGACTATCATCCGGAGATAATGCTGGCTGACCAACATTAGCAGATGTATCAGTGCCAATAATTACCTGCTCTGGCTCCTTCCAATTAAGGCCCACTTTTTCCGAAATGTAAATTCCGCAGCCAAACTTTTTATCCTTTTCCACCAAACAGCGGGTCAGGTAAAGTTCTTTTCTTCGGGAGTCAAACACTGCGGATCCTTCATGGTTTTTAGTGTTCACAAATTCTTCATCCAGCAAAGTTGGAGTAGACCACTTTAACGAAGCCGGGCTTACTAATTCATTTTCGTCAGCAGCCGCTCCTCTTGATCTTCTGCTTTTTTCCTTGCGCTCTGCAGTGGTAACATATATATCCATAAAGCTACCACCTGTCCAGCCATCTTCCTTTTTACCAACTGACTCTTCTCGGGTAGAGGTAAAAATTATCTCATTGTCATCCTCGCGCTTGCCTGAATACGAAGGCGAAAAGTCATATCCGGTGCTATTAATATCTTTCATCAAGTCCACCTGGTAGCGGCTCGGGCTATTCATCCATTCAATCGCTTTCTTGGTAGATTCAATACCTATCTCCGCTCTTCTATCCGTTGGGTTTTCCTGCTTAAATTCCTGATAAGCTACAATCGCTTCCTCATACTCACCTTGTGCCTTTAACATATCTGCATAATGTAGCTGTGCAATAGGATCTTTATAACCCAGCTTTACGGCCTTTAGGTAATAGTTTTCAGCGTTCTTATAATCGTTTATTTTTCGATAAGATTCGCCTATTTTAAATAGCACTCCTGACTTATCTTCTCTCCCTCTAACTTCTCCGAGTGCAGTTTTCAGCAGTTCAATGGCAAGAGTATATTCTTGCGCATTATATGCATCATAAGCCTTTTCTACATCTTTATGGAGTTTTTCTTTTGGCTCGGTATCATCGGTATTCTCTTGACCAAAAGCAGGAAATACACTTATACTAAATACGACTAGTAATACACCTAAGTAAGGTATTCTCATAGGAAGTAATAATTTTTTTAATGCAGTAATGCGCTAAAGTAAACATTTATTCCAAACGTAAAAGGCCGTTTCAACATATTGAAAAAATGAACCACGGCACGGTGTTAGGGAATATTTCAAAAATAAAAAAGCCGCCCGATTCACCGGGCAGCTTGTAGTATAAATCTTATAATTAGCTAATTATGAAAAGATCAGCTCTCTATATTTTGGCATCGGCCAAAGTTCATCATCAATCATAAGCTCCAACTTATCACATTGGTAACGGATTTTTTCAAGGAATGGAAATACATCATTTCGATAGGCTATAGCACGTTCGCGTACACCCTCCAGAGCATTACATTTTTTTCGTGTTTCTATCATAGCTTCCTTCTCAGAAATAATTATCGAAATACGACTACTAATCTCCTCAATCATGCTCAGTTGCTCTTTAGCGACCTTTGCAAAGGTTTTATCATCCATCACCTGCTTAAGACCTTTAACGTTACTCAAAAGTCTGTTTTGGTAATTAATTGCAGTAGGCACTACATGGTTTCCTGCTATATCTCCTAATACTCTTGATTCAATCTGAATCTTCTTTTGGTACTCCTCCAGCATGATTTCATGGCGTGCTTCCACTTCTACCTTATTCATCACATCATTCTCTTCAAACAGTTTTATAGCCTCTGGAGTTACATAAAAATCTAAAGCTTCGGGTGTAGTCTTCACATTGTTAAGTCCGCGCTTATTTGCTTCTTCTACCCATGCATCACCGTAGCCATCGCCCTCAAAACGGATTGACTTGCTTTCTGAGATGTAATCTCTCAGTACATTAAAGATCGCCTCATCCTTCTTCATGCCTCCTTTGATAAGTCCGTCAACCGTAGCTTTAAACTTACGAAGCTGTGTAGCCATTATGCTATTCATTATAGTCATGGGCTGAGCGCAGTTTGAAGCGGAACCCACAGCTCTGAATTCAAACTTATTACCGGTAAAGGCAAATGGAGAAGTTCTGTTTCTATCCGTATTATCAAGCAATACGTCTGGAATTTTCCCTACTACATTCAGCTTAAGGTCAGTTTTTTGCTCAGGGCTAAGCTTTCCTTTTTCCAACTTCTCAATAGCATCAAGCGTGCGGGTAAGCTGCTCACCAATAAATACAGAAATAATTGCTGGCGGTGCCTCATTTGCCCCCAAGCGGTGATCATTTCCAGCGGAAGCGATAGCTGCGCGAAGCAGGTCAGCGTGATCGTGAACCGCCTTTATAGTGTTTACAAAAAATGTAAGGAACTGAATATTGCTCTTTGGCGTTTTTCCAGGGGCAAGTAGGTTCACACCAGTATCTGTGCTCAAAGACCAGTTGTTGTGCTTTCCACTCCCATTTACGCCAGCGTATGGCTTTTCATGAAGTAATACTTTAAAGTTGTGTCTGGCAGCAACACGATCCATCAGATCCATCAACAAAGAGTTGTGATCTACAGAAACGTTAGCTTCCTCAAACATTGGTGCTAACTCGTATTGCATTGGTGCCACCTCGTTGTGACGAGTTGTAGCAGGTATTCCTAATCTGTGTGCCTCATACTCAAGCTCGCGCATAAAAAAGCGAACCCTATCAGGAATAGCTCCAAAATAGTGATCGTCCAGCTGCTGACCTTTGGCAGGAGAATGCCCTAGCAGCGTGCGACCTGTCATTTTCAAGTCAGGACGGGCATTGTATAATGCCTTATCTACAAGAAAATACTCTTGCTCCCAACCAAGGGTAGCATTTACCTTTTTTACATTTTTATCAAAATATTGACACACCTCTGTAGCTATTTGATCTATAGATTGAAGGGCGCGCAATAATGGAGCTTTATTATCTAATGCCTCACCAGTGTAAGCCACAAATACTGTAGGGATGCACAACGTTTTTCCCATAATAAATGCAGGGCTGGTAGGGTCCCAAGCGGTATAACCTCTTGCTTCAAAAGTATTTCTGATACCACCATTTGGAAAACTTGATGCATCAGTCTCTTGCTGTACTAATAGGTGTCCTGTAAATTTTTCGATACCACCGCCATCGCCATTGGGCTGAAAAAACGAATCGTGCTTTTCGGCTGTAGAACCGGTAAGCGGCTGAAACCAGTGTGTATAATGCGTAGCGTTTTTTGAAAGTGCCCATGACTTCATTCCTACAGCTACTTGATCAGCTATGTTTCGATCAATCTTTTTACCATGAATCATGGCGTCCATCACACTCTTATAAGCTTCAGGCGTCATAAACTCCTGCATGGCTTTCTTATTAAAGACATGTTCTCCAAAAATATCGGAGATACGTGTGTAGGGTGGATCTACTTCTATCGGCTGGCGATGCATGGTAGTCTTCAGGGCTTCAAATCTGATAAAAGGCATAGCTGAACTTTTTTATGATTTTAAAGCCGCAAATCTACAAAACGAGGGGGTTGGTTTTTGAAAACGGTAAAAATATTTTAACACCCCCTATAAAATTAGGGGGTCTCAAGAAAATTTCACTAAAAAACAAGATATAAATAGAGGCAATAACCACTGAACATAACAAAACCTTCCCATCTTTCGATCTTTCCCTTGGAAACTAATCGAATAAATGGATATAAGAGAAGTGATATTCCAAATAAATAGGGAAAATCAAAACTGATGAGCTCGTCACTTTTTACGGGTAAATCAATTACGAGTCCGGTTACACCAAGTACCGCCAGGATGTTAAATATATTAGAGCCGACTAGATTACCAAGAGAAAGCTCCTGCTCCCCTTTGAAGGAAGCTACCATGCTAGCAGCCAATTCAGGCAAACTAGTACCTACTGAAACTATACTTACGGCAATAATACGTTCGCTAACCCCCCACTGCCTGGCCAAGTCCATTGCTCCAGTAATCAAAAATTCAGAACCAAACTTAAGTGCGACAACCCCTAGCACCAGATAAAATACCATCCAACTCGGACTTTTAAGCTTGCCTGCAACCTCTTCAGCTAGTTCTTCATCAAGCTCCTCATGTTCATTAGTTAGCCTAGAGGCCCAGATTTGATAAACATTATACACAATAAGTATAAGGACCAATACCGCAGCCTCCCATGTGGTGAGCACATTATCAAAAAACAAGAAAAGAAATAGAATAAGGGTGACGAACATCATTATCCAATAGTCGATGCGATAGGTACGTTCCTTTACCGTCATTGGAAAAACCATAGAGGTGAGACCTAAAATAAGAGCAATATTGGCAATGTTGCTCCCAATCACATTACCAAAAGAAAGATCTGAATAACCATCTATTGCGGCATCAAGACTTACAAGTAACTCAGGAGCTGAAGTAGCAAATGATACGACTGTCATTCCGACTACCAAGATGGAAATTTTGAGCCGAAGCGCTAAATCTACGGCACCACGCACCAACCAATCACCACCAAAAAGTAAAAGTAAAATACCCCCGAATAAGTATAGGTATGACATAAAGTAGACTAGCCTTTGAAAGTTCTTTTTACAGATCCGGTAATTTCCTCGATCTCTTTTTTCTCCTTCTCTACCTTATCCTTAAATTTCTTCAGATCGCTATCCGCAGCGCCAGCACTATTATTTATTTCGTGCTTTATATCATTGGCTGCATTTCGCACATCACGAATACCTTTACCTAGTCCTCGGGCGATTTCAGGAATCTTATCTGCCCCGAAAAGCATAACTACCACTAGTAGAATAAAGAAGATTTCGCCCCCTCCAATATTGAAAAATAACAATACTCCGCTCATCTCTACATTTTGAAATTCTGCGTCAAAAGTATAACAAAAAAACCCTGCACAAAGGCAGGGTTTATAGATTTTATGAAAGCTTGTATTGCTTAGCTAGCAGGCTGTTCTACCGGGCGCTTTTTACTACCCGCTTCTTCGGCAAGGCGCTTCTTGCTCGTATCCATCATCAATGGAGTAGCTATAAAAAGTGAAGAGTAAGTACCTACTACCACACCTATCAAGAGTGCAAACATAAACCCACGGATGGCTTCACCACCAAATAGGAAGATTACCAGCAATACGAAGAATGTAGTTAACGAGGTGTTGATAGTACGGCTAAGCGTGCTGTTCAAAGCGTCATTTACTACAAGATTCATATCTTTTTTCTTGCTATGCGTAGCAATATATTCACGAATACGGTCAAATACTACCACGGTATCATTGAGCGAGTAACCAATTACGGTAAGTACTGCTGCGATAAATGCCTGATCAATCTCAAGTGAGAAAGGCAAGAATCCATAAAGAATGGAGAATACTGCCAGAACAATAAGTACATCATGGAACGCTGCAGCAACAGCACCAAGGCTAAACTGCCACTTACTAAATCTGATAAGGATATAAATAAAGATTACTACAAGAGAGAACAAGATTGCCCAGAAAGCTGATGTTTTAATATCATCAGCAATGGTAGGTCCTACTTGACGCTCAGAAACAATACCTATATCTCCGCTTCCGGTAGCTTCACTAGAGAATGACTCTTTATTAGGAGTTTCTGCATAAAAACCTTTTAAGCCTTCATACAATTTATCTTTGATTTCGTCATTTATCTCAGTTCCCGTTTCGTCAATCTTATACTTAGTGGTAATTACCACTTGATTGTCGCCTCCAATAGTTTTTACCTCCGGAGCCACTGCTGTACCATCCTCATCGACAAATATGGCCGCCAATTTACTTGAAACATCTACTGAGCTCACAGGTTGATCAAAACGAACCTGGTATGAACGTCCTCCTACAAAGTCAACTCCATAGTTTAGGCCTCTGGTAGCCAAAGAAGCAACACCAGCAATGATGATGATAGCACTAAAGGTGTAAGCAATCTTTCTTTTTGACAAGAAATCAATTTTAAATTTCTTGAAAGCATTTGCCGTCATTCCTGTTGAGAATGCGATAGACTTTTTCTTATCCAAACGAGCCTCAAAAATCAAACGAGTGATGAAGATTGCACAGAAAAGAGAAGTAAGAATACCAATAATCAAAGTAGTGGCAAATCCTCTAATAGGACCAGTACCAAAAAGGTAAAGGATAACACCAGTAAGGAAGGTGGTAACGTTTGCATCGATAATAGAACTGTATGCATTACCATAACCATCTTTGATAGCCAATTTCAAACCTTTACCCTGAGCAAGCTCTTCACGAATTCTTTCGTAAATAAGTACGTTAGCATCTACCGCCATACCAATGGTAAGCACGATACCCGCGATACCAGGAAGTGTAAGTACTGCACCAAGAGAAGCTAAAACTCCAAAAATGAAAAACATGTTTACGATAAGTGCAATATCTGAAGCCAAACCTGCACCACTGTAATAGAAAATCATGTACAGCATAACGATACCCAAAGCTACCACGAAAGACCAAAGTCCTGCGCTAATTGCTTCCTGACCTAAAGATGGCCCAA
>JAUHWX010000128.1 GCA_030427285.1 Bacteroidia bacterium | reverse complement strand
GCAGATTTATACACTTTGCAAAAAGAGCAACTTTTGCCTTTGGAGCGCATGGCAGAAAAGTCTGCACAAAATATTATTGAAGGAATAGAGGCGAGTAAGTCGATTCCATTTGAGCGGGTTTTGTTTGGATTAGGAATACGATATGTTGGTGAAACGGTGGCTAAAAAGCTGGCACGTCACTTTGGAAATATTGATGCTTTGATGGCTGCAAGCCTTGAAGAATTGACCAACGTTGATGAAATTGGGTCGCGTATCGCAGAAAGCGTAACAGCATTTTTTGCAGATCCAGCAAAGGTTGACACGATAGAGCGGATGAAAATGGCCGGTCTTCAGTTTGAAGTGGTGCAGCAGGAGGGAGCATCTACAAAGCTTGATGGGAAGACCATTGTAATCTCCGGAAACTTTGAAAGATATTCCCGTAAGGAAATAAAGGAGCTGATAGAAAAGCATGGCGGAAAGAACACGGGATCTGTTTCTGGTAAAACTGATTTGATAGTGGCTGGAGAAGGAATGGGCCCTTCTAAACGCAAAAAGGCCGAAGACCTTGGCGTAAAAATTATTGATGAAAATAAATTTGCTGAACTAATAGGCGACTAATGACACTCAAACAACGCATACGAAACTACTCGTTAAAGAAGCTAGGAAAGAATGCTGAAGCAAATGCTGCATATCCAGGTTTTACTTCCGTAAAAAGATTTGCTATAGTTTTTGAAAAAGGGGCAGCAGATAAAGCCGTTTTGGATTTTGCCAAAAAGCTAAAAGCCGAGGGGAAAGATGTGGAATTGCTGGCATACATTCCGCGAAAGCGAAAAGAAATAACCGAGCAACAGGTCTACGAATACTTTTGTAAAGACGATGTGAATTGGTACGGAAAGCCAAGCGCAGAAGTACTTTCCACGTTTATAAAGCAGGATTTTGATGTTTTGATTTCTTTGAATGATAAAGATCAAAGCCCCATCCAATTTTTGACAATTGCCGGTAAGGCTAACTTCACGATTGGCTTAAAAAGTTCCACACTAAAAGTGCTGGATTTGCAGGTGGCACGGCCTGATGGTGATGACTTTTCGCCAGTATTTAAGGAGATTGATTTTTACCTTCGATTTATCAATAAATAGAATGTTTAAGATTCCGGCTCCCTGGTCGGAATGATTTCACACGCGCCATTCCGGGCGAATGAACGGAGACCCGGAATCTTTTGATTGCAGGAAGAATTAAATTGTAGATTCCAGCTCTACGGCTGGAATGATTTCACGAACGTCATTCCGGGCGAAGGAACGAAGCCCCCCCGGGATGTTGCGGGACAAGCCGGAATCTCGCACATGAATCACTGGAGAAGCGGTTTTTAAATAATACTAAGCCCAGGGATAGGTTTGTCAATACTCTGATTAAATTTGCCGCGCAATAAACGATAGGGGAATTCCGTGAGGAACACCCTCAAATTCAAACAAGGTATGAGTAAATTTAGAGGAACGGGTGTGGCGCTTATCACACCTTTTGACAGCGAGCACAACATTGACTTTAACGGTCTTGAAAAGTTGGTAAACCACTGCCTGGATAATGGTGTGGATTACTTGGTAGTAATGGGAACCACTGGCGAAAACGCTACCCTAAACAGTGTTGAAAAACAGGAAGTGTTGAAGTTTGTACAAAAGGTGAATAACGGCCGAAAACCTATCGTTTATGGCATTGGAGGTAACAATACCCGCGCTTTGGTAGAGACTATCAAATCAACCGATTTTAATGGTATAGATGCTATACTTTCGGTTTCACCATACTACAACAAACCTACTCAGGAAGGAATTTATCAGCACTTCAAAACTATTTGTGAGGCTAGCCCCGTGCCGGTTATTTTATATAATGTGCCAGGCAGAACTTCTTCTAACATGAGCGCTCAAACCACACTTCGTTTGGCAAATGATTTTGACAACGTAATTGCGGTGAAAGAAGCCAGTGGCGATATGGAGCAGGTGATGAAAATCATCAACGAGAGACCAGAAGGTTTTCATGTAATTAGCGGTGATGACAACCTTACTTTGCCGATGATAGCCTGTGGTGGCGATGGCGTTATTTCTGTTAGCGGTCAAGGTTTCCCTAAAACATTTACGGCTATGGTAAACAATGCTTTGGATGGGAATTTTGAAAAAGCCAGAGTAGATCATTACCGTCTTTTTGAAATTACCAAAATGCTTTTTGCGGAAGGGAACCCCGGAGGAATAAAGGCTGCTTTAAAGCACCAGAATATTTGCGAGGAGCATATGCGTCAACCATTGTGGATGATTAGCGAAGGGCTTCGTGCAGATATTAAAAAAGAAATGAATCGTAACTCATTGTAATAAAAGAACTTGTCGGTTTGGCACTTCAATTGCATAATGCCGACTATTGCTTTATAAATAAAACCAACTAAAAATACCTTATATGAAAATCAGAATAATAGCAGCAGCCTTTGTACTAGCCGGAATAGCGGTAAGTTGTGATACCAGCAAAACCGTAACGCGTGTAGATGAGCGTGAGCAAATAGACCTTAGTGGAAGATGGAATGATGTGGATAGCCGCTTAGTGGCTGCCGAAATGGTGAATGACGGACTTAGCCGTGCTTGGTTGCAGGATTTTGTAGAAGCTGAAGGAAGAAAGCCTGCTATTATTGTTGGTTTGGTAAGAAACCGCAGCAGCGAGCATATTGCTACTGAAACTTTTATCAATGACATCGAAAGAGAGTACATCAACTCAGGAAAAGTACGTTTGGTGCAAGGTGGTGAGTTTAGAGAAGAACTTCGCGCTGAAAAAGCTGATCAACAAAATAATGCCTCATTGGAAACTGTGAAGCGCTTTGGCCGTGAGCTTGGCGCTGACTTCATTATGCAAGGAAGTGTAAACTCTATTACTGATGCTAACACTAAAACTAAAGTGGTGTATTATCAGGTAGATATGGAGCTTACGAATATCGAAACCAATGAGAAGGTTTGGATTGGTTCTAAGAAAATCAAGAAAGTAGTAGAGTAATCTGCGCTTAATCCTTTATTAGATCCCATGCTTTTTAAGAGAAACATATATGTTTTTCAGGGCTTTCTTTTGGCCTTGGTGGTAATGCTGCTTAGCGGCTGTGCTACTTATTACCAAAAGAATCTGAAGTTTCAGGAGGCCTTTAGCAGCGGAGATTTAGAAGGAGCAAATAAACTTTTAGATAAAAATGAAAAGGTAGCCGAAGGTAGAAATCGGCTGCTCTTTTTTTTGAAAAAAGGTGTGGTGCTCCAAATGATGGGGCAATATGCAGAGAGTAACAAATACTTTGAGCAAGCATACATATATGTAGAGGACTACCGTAAGAATTACGGTATGGAAGCTCTTACGCTCATTAGTAATCCTACTGTAAAAGAGTATCCAGCTGAGGATCATGAAAAGGTGCTCATTCATTATTACAAAGCACTCAACTATCTGAAGCTAAATCGTCCGCAGGATGCTTTGGTGGAAGCCAGAAGGCTGAACAATAAGCTGAATGCACTTAATGACCGCTATGAAAACAGGCCAAATAGATATTCGGATGATGCCTTTGCGCACGTGCTAATGGGGATAGCTTATGAAATGGACAATGATGTGAACAATGCCTTTATTGCCTATAGAAACGCCTATAATACCTATAAAGAATCTTACACAGAACACTTCGGATTAAATGCTCCTGAACAGTTAAAACAGGATTTGATGCGCACCGCGTATCTCAACGGGTTTATTGAGGAACTACAGCAGTACGAAGCTGAGTTTGGAGTGGATTATCAATACCAGAAGAGGGACGGTGGTGAACTGATTTTCTTTTGGCATAATGGGCTGGGACCTGTAAAGGCGGAATGGAGCATCAACTTTACCATTGTAAAAGGTGATGGCGGAGTCGTAACCTTGGTAAATGAGGAGTTGGGCTTGTTTTTCACTTTTCCAATACCGGAAAATAGCCAGGGAGGAAATGGCTTTGGTGACCTTAAGTTGATTCGAGTGGCTTTTCCAAAGTATGAGTCAAGAACTCCTGTTTTTAATCAAGGGGAGCTTGTACTAAATGGGAGTCATATCTATAATTTAGAAACTGCCGAAGACATCGATGCTATTGCGCGTTCTATTTTGCAAGATAGAATGCTACGTGAAATTGGTGCAGCAGCACTTCGATTGGCCACCAAGCAGGCGGCAGAATACGCTGCCCGCCAGGAAAATCAGGATTTAGGAGCAGCAGTATCTTTACTCAATGCACTAACCGAAAAAGCAGATACACGCAACTGGCAAACTTTGCCTTATAGTATTTCTTACAGCCGTATTCCACTTAATGCGGGTGAAAATAAAGTAACGCTGAAAACCAAGGACGACAAGGGAAATCAAAATTCTACGGACTTCATCTTTTCAGCAGATAAAGGCGAAACGGTATTTCACATTTATCACAGTTTGGAGAGTTTTAAGTTGTATTAGGCTATCTGCTCCAAACCACCTTTACCGCTGACAATTTATCGCCTTCAGGTTTTATTTCAGGTACAACGTTAAAACCATTTTTCAAATAAAAATCTAGTGGTGAAAGGTATGGCGTGCCATTAGCCTTCCTATAATCAGCATGGTCCACCACCCAGCCCGAAAGCTTATCCGCATTCTTCTTGCCTTCATTTAATAGCTTTGAGCCAAAGCCTTTGCCTTGCAATTTTGTTGAGACAATCATTCCGAACCAGGTTTCATTATCGCGGGTAAACTGAAAATGCCAACCCTCAATTGAGCCTGAATCATCACGTAGTAAAAAGTGCTTGTGATTTTTAACTCCATTTAAGTATTTATCAAAATCTTCAAGGCTTTTATGTGCCAATGCTTCTGGATATTCAGAGTTCCAAAGCTTAAATAGCTCCACCTTTTGAGATTCGGTGATTTTAGTTGTTTGTAGAATATTCATTGAACCCATTCTAAGTTTGGTTTTCCACTCTTACTTTTAGTTTTTGATTCAAATCTTCAAATCCCGGAACCGTATCTTTTTCCAGTTTTCGCTTAAAAAGTCCAACCAAAAGTCCTTTAAATTTTTCCGATTGATGAAAAGTGGTGGTGCCATCTCCATTATCCTCAAGTTTAAAAGTATGCTCACCATCAAATAATCCTTTGAAAAGCAAATGCCCCAACCAGGTGAGTTGCTCATTTTCTTTAAAAACTAAAATTACTGGATTAAAAGTCATCCCCGGAAGCTTTACTGTAATTCGTCCACCTTCCTTCACATTTCCCTTAAGGGACTGCACAAAGGGATTCCAGGTAGGGTAGGCATCAAAGTAAGTAAGAACTTGCCATACTTGCTGTGGCGTAGCATTTATTTTTATTGAAGTGTGAATTTCCATAATCGCATTTTTTTGTTTGATACAAAGTTGCGATAGGCTCATTTCACTCGGCTTGACATAAATCAAGAAATACTTTTCTTTCTTATTCTGCTTAGTGTTTCGGGTGTCATTCCCAGCATAGAAGCGATGTATTGCAAAGGCACCTGATTAAACAACTCCCGTTTATGTGCAAACAGTTGCTCATAACGTTCTTCTGAAGACATGGATATAAAATTGAACACGCGGTCTTCTAAAACCATAAAGCACTTTGCCAGGAAACGTTTTTCCAATTCAGGCCATTCGGGAATCAAACTGCCAATGCGCCTATAGTTTTCCCTACTTATAGTGTACAGTTCACAATCGGTTATGGCCTGGATGTTTCGCCTTGCTGGAGCGTCAAAAACAAGCGTTCCGAGGTCTGTTATAAATTCACCGCGTGAGGATATCCATTGGGTTATTTCCTTGTCGTCCTTGGTTTCATACACTCTCAGGTAGCCACTTTTTATAAAACTCAAATTTGCATGAAAGCTTCCGGTAGTGGTATAGTTTTCACCTTTCGGTAAATGTGTGGGCTCAAACAGGGCTTCTATCGTTTTGAGGTGAGCATCTGGTATTCCGAGGTAAGCCTGTATTTGATTTTCTAAAGTCATAAACTTTAATCACCTTTCTTGAAAGTCAAAGAACCTGAATCATTCCACATCTTTAGCTGATTATCACCAATTTCATAATCCATGGTTTGCCCATTAAGGTGTTTAAGAAATTTATCCTCCACATCTTGATTAATACAAGCCATAAGGGTATGCATTAATTGGCCTACCACTACTTGATTTTTCTTAAATGCAAAAGCTCCATTAATTTGGTTGCAACCACCAAAGCCATGCAATCTTTTTTCTGAAATATTAAACTCCAAAGTAGGGCGAATAGCACCATTCATGCTTACTTCCTGGTTGTCTATTTCAGTTAGAACCCAGATGTCATTCAATCTATAATCACCCTGGTAATTTCCACAGCCTAAGTATTCTACAGTTTCGTCTGTTTCTGTACTGGTCACACTTACTCTTACCTTGTTATCATAAACTTCACCAGACATGTCATCTGTACAAGATTTGTGGTACACCATCACTTGGATATATCCATTTTCAAATTCTCCCTTATAATTGGTGGCACTTATATCCTGAGGCTTTATGATTTCTGATTTTTCCGTTTTTATATCAAATCGATTGTCATCTAATGATGAAAATTTTATCCCAGAATTAAAATCAACTATTACTACCCACGAGGGCTCATTGCTCATGGCAATAAGTTCGGTGTGTGTGTTAGCCTTTGTTTTTTTGGTTGGATTAGACTCAGCTGCGGTTTGCTTAGAAGTGTTGCAGGCCACAAGCAGCGCAACCGAAGCAAGCATAAATAAGATTTTTGTTTTCATAAAAGTTGATGTTTTCCTCTTGGGTTTACTGGCGGGCATATGCAAAATGGGTGCCTGTTCCTATTTCTACTAAGCACACTTCTTAAATTCCCAAAGTTATATGCTTCTTTACACTATGGTAGGTTAATGCAGCTTTTATACATGCTTTCAATTCTTCTTCAGGAATTTCATCCTTTATACCAAAAACAATGGCACGGCTTCCTTCGTACTGAAATTTTTGATCAAAAACCAACCGGAAAGTGTCTACCAACCTGCTGGTGCATTTAAAATACATGGCGTATTGGTGGGGTGTTTTTTCTTTCCAATCCATCCGCAAAGTGCTGCCTTTTTTGGTAATAAAACTTGGCTCTCCCCATTTCAAAGTTTCTTCCAGCTTGTCAATTTCAGGAGTTTCCTGCGCTGTTTCTATTACCAATTTTCTGAGGTTTTGCATTTTACTCCGAACCGAGTCGGGGTAATTGGCAAAAACTTCTTCCACTTTGGGGTTTGTTGTAACTTCTAGATTTTCGATCATCCTGATTTCTTATCCTTCAAAGGATTGATTTAAAGTGCAGACTTTCCTGATGGCTCTACTCTTGAGCCACGGCATCCCTTTCGCCATTCTCAGCTTTGCCTTCTTGTATCAGTTCATCCACTTCTTCCATTTCACCTTCTTCAAGGCTTTCCACGTGTTCATGGTTTAGGTTTTTACCATTGTTGATCTGAAATTCACAAAATAGGGGAAGGTGGTCAGAACCAAATTTTTCCAGCACGGTAAATTCATTTACAAAAATGTCTGGTGTGTGAAACATCTGGTCAATAGGAAACCTAAACCATCGGTAGTTTGCATGAAAAGTAGAAATCAATCCACGGCCAATACGTGGATCTACAAGCTCAGCAGTTTTTCTGAAAAGAGTGCTTGCTTTTGACCAAGCTACGGTGTTAAAATCTCCTACTACAACTGTGGCCGCATCACTTTTACGTACTTTTTTGGCCACACACATCAACTCGCCATCGCGCTCTTTTGAGTTTTCTTCTTCAGTAGGGCTGGGTGGTGGTGGGTGTACCCCAAAAAAGGTGAAATTATAGCCATCATCCGTTTGCAGTTGGGCCTCAATGCTGGGAATATCATCCGCTACAAACCAATGCACATCTACCTTTTTGATTTTTAGATTGGTATAAAAATGGAGACCATAGGTGTTTTCTAATGCTACTTTTTTGTAATTGGGATAATCCGCCTCAAACACTTCCATTGCTTTTTCCCAGTCTTTGTTGGATTCGATGGTAAGGATAATATTGGGTTTGGTTCGATGCACCAAATCAATAAAAGGTTGATAGTTTTTATTAAACTGATACACATTTGCGGAAAGCAAGGTAACGGGTGCCGAATGTTTAGGCGATTTTTTTTGCGGAATAACTTTATAGAGTGACGTATATTTTACCAAAATGCTGGCATTATAAATCATCAACAAAACCAAAAAAGCCTGGATGCCCCAAATAAAAGGCGTAGCATCTACAAAAATGATAGCAAGCATAAAGGTGGCAAACTGCACCACAACAAGGTGAACCTTTGTAAACTCAAAAACCCTGAACATCCAATGGGGATGGTCAATAAATGAGAGGACAGAGCTGATGAGGATAAACGCAGATAATACGTAGTAGATAATTTCCATAGGCGGTAAAATTCACTCTAAAAGTAAGCTTAAAAGGGAGTAAACCAAGAGCGAGCGTTTCTGGTTTTTTAATTTTAAAAAATCACCATTCCCGTTTTGGTAGTAAGTAGTTCCAGGGTTTTCATTCCCAGTACCGAATTTCCCAGTTTATTGAGCCTAGGGCTCCACACCGCAACGCTATACTCACCCGGGTAAACAGCAACGATTCCTCCTCCTACGCCACTTTTGCCAGGCAGGCCAACACGAAAGGCAAACTCTCCCGCCTCGTCATAAAAACCGCAAGTAAGCATCAGAGCATTTATACGCTGGCTTTGCTGTTTGGTTATAATTTTCTCTTTAGTCCCAAGCTTGCAGCCTTTATTGCTAAAAACCATAAAGGCATCGGCCAATTGCTTGCAGCTCATTTCGATGCTGCATTGATGAAAGTAAAAGTCCAACACATCTTCCACGTCACTTTTTATGTTTCCAAAAGACTTGAGCATATTAGCCATAGCTCTATTTCTAAAGCCGTGGTCTCTTTCACTATTAGCCACTTTGTAATTGTAGTCAATATCCCGACTGCCAGTCATGTTTCTCACAAATTCTAAAAACTCACCTTTAGGGTCATCCAACTTTTCTACCAGCATATCAGCTATCACGAGTGCTCCACTATTTATAAAAGGATTTCTTGGAATACCCTGTTCATATTCCAGTAAAACCAAGGAGTTGAAGGAAGTTCCGGAAGGCTCAACATCCATTCGGCTCCACACTTTTTGGCCAAAATGGTTCATGGCTAGGGCTAATGAAAACACCTTGGTAATACTTTGAGCAGAAAACTTTTCGTCAGCATCACCCATAGAAAAGCTTTGGCCATCCATGCACTTCAATGAAATACCAAACTTATTGGGATCCACATGAGCTAGTTCAGGAATGTAATCGGCCACTTTTCCGTGCTTTACATCCAAATTAATCTCCCGCTTTATTTCTTCAAAAATTGAGTTGTAGTCCATAAAATAGTGTTGTATAAACGACAACTAATGTCTGCATTTGTTTGGCAATACAGCAAATAAATGGGGTTTTGATTATCTGATTTTCTTAATGTACGTGTCAAACACATTTCCTGAAAAGAACTTACCGAATGCCGCGACAGAAGAAATACTCTCACTGGCACCTTTGGTATTCACAGCTTTCATGGTGGTAAGTT
>JAUHWX010000337.1 GCA_030427285.1 Bacteroidia bacterium | reverse complement strand
GTTTTTACATCGCTCATGATCGCCATAGGTGGTACGTAATATACCCGGCCATGGGTGCTTTATGGCCAAGTATCCTTCCACACCATTTTCGGTTATTTCTTTTCCTTCCTGATCTAAAAGCACAGGCTGGATACCCGGCATAGGGTAACCGGCAAAAGTTGGTTTCATAGGTGATAGATTGCCTAAGCCAGAAATCATAATACCCCCGGTTTCGGTTTGCCACCAAGTATCAACTATCGGTGAATTTTCCTTCCCCACATGTATATGGTACCACTCCCACGCCTCTTGGTTTATCGGTTCGCCTACACTTCCCAATACCTTTAGCGAATAAAGTCCGTAGCTCAGTACATGATCTTCACCATGTGCCATCAAGGCACGGATAGCTGTAGGTGCCGTATAAAACTGATTTATGTTGTGCTTATCTACCACTTGCCAAAAGCGGCCAGGACCAGGATACGTTGGTACGCCTTCAAACATTACCGTGGTAGCACCATTAAGAAGTGGACCGTACACAATGTAGGTGTGGCCCGTAATCCAACCAATATCAGCCGTACACCAATACACATCGCTTTCATCATATTGAAAAACATTGGCAAAGGTATAGCCCGCATACACCATGTAGCCACCACAGGTATGCACCACCCCTTTTGGCTTTCCGGTGCTGCCCGATGTGTACAGAATAAAGAGCATATCCTCGGCATCCATGGGCTCGGCAGGACAATTTTTATCTACAGTATTAATCTCATCATGCAGCCAGAAATCACGACCCGCTTCCATTTTCACATTCCATTGGGTACGCTCAGAAACTATTACTGTTTCTACGGAAGTACATTCTTTAAGCGCTTCATTCACCACGGCCTTTACAGGAATTTCTTTGTTACCTCGATACAGGCCATCTGCAGTAAGCACCATTTTGCATTGGCAATCATTAATGCGATCTGCCAAAGCGCTGGCCGAAAAGCCTGCAAAAACTACGGTGTGAACCGCTCCAATTCTGGCGCAAGCCAATACAGCAATCGCTAAGTCAGGAATCATAGGCATGTACAGCGCAATACGATCACCCTTTTTGGCACCATGCTTTTTCAGCACGTTGGCGTACTTACACACTTCTTCATGTAGCTCACGATAGGTGAGGCGCACATATCTTTCTTTAGGATCATTTGGCTCCCAGATCAGTGCCAGCTTGTTGCCACGTTTTTCCAGGTGACGGTCCAAGCAGTTTTCAGTAATGTTGAGCTTAGCGCCTTTAAACCACTCCACTTTTGGAGTTTCAAACTCCCACTCAAGTGTGGTGTCCCACTTTTTTTGCCAAGAGAAATTTTCGGCTATTCCTGCCCAAAACTCTGCAGGGGCGTCTATACTTTTTTGATATTCGGATTTGTATTCTTCGAAAGTGGAAATACGGTAAGCCATACAGGAAATTAATTTTCCTTAAAACTAAAAAATAATAGGAGCCTAAAAATTCATTTAGCCTCTAATTCTTAATAATTCGCTTTTGAAACCTCCTACCATCTGATTCTATTTGAATTAAATAAACCCCAGCTGGATAGCTTTCTAAACTCAATGAATGCACATCAGCTTCTTGTGTTACCACACTTTGCCTTTGCAGTAGCTTCCCAGACAAACTGTATAGTTTTATAGTACCTTCAAAGTTTTGAGGCAACTCAAGGTTTATAAAACCAGAGGTTGGGTTTGGAAATACTTTGAAATTGTATACATACTTTTTTTCAATCAAACCAATATTTTTAACATTATGATTAATGTGAACGAAACCTGGATCATCCACAATATTTCCATTGGCCATTACAACGGCTACCTTCAGGTACAAACTGTATTTATTGTTTGAAGTAGTATTTGCAAAATAGGTACTATCA
>JAUHWX010000127.1 GCA_030427285.1 Bacteroidia bacterium | reverse complement strand
CTTCCGAAATTAAAACTATCTGTGCCGCCCTTTTGGCGTAAGCCGTACTCAGGTATTCAGCTTTAGCACTTTCATTCAGCCTTCTTATTTTCCCCCAAAAGTCGAGCTCCCAGGCTACATTGGCTCCTGCAAAAAAGTTGTCTCTAATACTTCCTCCCGGCAGGCCAAAGTAATTGCCGCGGGCGGCCTGTGCCTGTAGGTTGAATTTTGGCCCAAATTCCCCTTTGGCAATGCGGGCGCGAAGGCGCGCCTGCTCCATGCGCTCAGCGGCAATAAGAATATTTTTATTGGAATCCAGTGCCACGGCAATGAGGCTGTCCAGTACGGGGTCGTCAAAAAGTGCCCACCAGTCCGTTACCTCTGCCGAGTCGGTAGCAAGGCTATCCTGCACGTAATCTGCCGGAAGGCTTACCTCATGGCTTTTCAAATTGGGGCCTACCTTGCAAGCCTGCACCAGCAGCAATACAAGGGCGGCCAGGCTTATATTTTTCAAAAAATTCATTCCTCTTGCTTTCATGCTACAGGCTTTCTTTTTTGTTCGTACTTAAAAAGTTTGCCGATAAGGATAAACAGCATGGGATATATAAATACGCCCAAGGCAGTGGCCAGCGTCATGCCTCCCAGCAGGGCCATTCCCATTACTTTTCGCGCTTCGGCCCCCGAGCCTGATGCAAAAATCAAAGGGAGGATGCCCAGGATAAATGAAAATACCGTCATCAAAATAGGGCGAAACCTCAGCCTGGCTGCTTCGATGGCCGCATCATACAGCGATTTGCCTTTGTCAAACTCAATCTTGGCAAACTCCACTATGAGGATGGCATTTTTGGCCGCCATGGCAATGAGCATCACCAGCGATATTTGGGCAAAAATGTTGTTTTCGTAAGTGATACTAAAAAGACGGCCGAGGTACAAAAACAAGAAAGCACCAAAAATGGCCAATGGCGTACCCAGCAAAATACTGAAAGGTATAGACCAGCTATCGTACTGGGCCGTAAGTATGAGAAACACAAAAATCAGTGAAAACAGAAAAATGATGCCGGTGGAGCCACTGGCCTTTTTCTCCTGATAGCTCATATTGGCCCAGGCGTATGACATGTCTTCTGGCAATACTTCCGCGGCTACCTCCTCCAATGCTGATAGTGCCTGCGCAGAACTGTAGCCCTGGGCTGGCGAGCCGGTAACTTCTGCACTCCTGAACAGGTTAAAGCGGTTGGTATATTCCGGGCCCGAGGTGTTTTGCACCGTAGCAAAACTCGAGAGGGGCACCATTGTACCTTCATTGTTTTTTACCTGTGCCAGGTTGAGCAATGATTCATCAGATCTATACTCCGGCTCAGCCATAATGTAGGATTTATAGAGCCTTCCATAGCGCGTAAAATCATTGACGTAAGAGCCTCCCAAAAAGGCACCGAAAGTGTCATACACATCCCTGAGCCTCACGCCCGTTTTCAGCACCTTGTCATTGTTTAGCTCAATGGAGCGCTGTGGCACCGCAGCCTGGTACATGCTCATGGCCGAACCAATTTCGGGACGGGCCATGGCCGCCTGAATAAACTTCTGGGTATTTGCCGCCAGGTAATCTGGCGTATTGGCACCCTTGTCCTGTATTTGAATAGTAAAGCCCGAGCCGCTGCCCAATCCAGGAATAGCCGGTGGGCCAAAGCAAAAGGCTTCCGCTTCATTTATCTGGGTAAACAGTATTTTGTTGATTTTAAGGATCACCTCATCCGCGGTAAGCTCGCGTTCATCCCACGGCTTTAAAGACACAAAAAGAAATGCCGCATTGGTACTATTGGTTCCCGACAATAAACTATAGCCGGAAGCCGTGGAAACCATATCCACCTGCTCTACCTGCAATATCATTTCTTCAATTTGGCTGGCCACCTTGTCTGTGCGCTGCAGGCTGGCGGCATTGGGTAATTGTACATTCACGTAGGCATAGCCCATGTCCTCGGCAGGTACAAAGCCACCCGGCAATACTTTGCCCAATAATACTGATGCAATAATGGCGATAAGAATATACATGGCTCCACGGGTAAGCTTGCGGGCTACCACCTGGGTGGTGCTCAAATATTTGGTGGCCGTTCGGTCGAAACCACGATTGAAGCCCCTAAAGAATTTACCCAGTAGTCCTTTGGGCTGGTTGCCCGGTTTCATCAAGAGGGAGCACAAAGCTGGTGATAGCGAAAGTGCATTTATAGACGAAAAAAGTACCGATACGGCAATGGTGATAGCAAATTGCTGGTACAATCTTCCGGTGATACCACCCATGGCCGCAGTAGGTGCAAACACTGCAATAAGCACCAGTGTGGTGGCTATTACTGGTGCCGTAACTTCTTTCATAGCGCGGTTGGTAGCCTCTTTGGGCGAAAAGCCTTTGTCCAGGTTTTGCTGAACGGCCTCTACCACCACTATAGCATCATCTACCACTATACCGATGGCGAGCACCAAGCCGAGCAGTGAGAGTACATTAATGCTGAAACCCAGCAAAGGGAAAAGCATAAATGCCCCGATGAGCGATACGGGAATCGCCAAGGTAGGGATGATGGTGGCACGCCAATCCTGTATAAAAATGTAAACAACCAAAACTACCAGCAGCAATGCTATTATCAAAGTTTCCACGATTTCATCCAGACCGGCCGTAATGGCCAGGGTGGTGTCCATAGAAACTTTGTAATCCATACCGGGCGGAAACTTTTTCTTCAGTGTTTCTATTTCTTCACGGATGGTAGATGCCAGTTCTACGGCATTAGAACCCGGAGATTGATAAATAGCAATAAGTGCAGTGGGCTTGCCATTATAGCGAGTGCTCATTTCGTAGGTTTCTACACCCAGCTCCACACGCGCCACATCCCTTATCCGCACCTGCGATCCATCACTGTGGGTACGCAGTACGATGTTGCCAAACTCCTCGGGATCCTGGAGCCTTTCCGGCAACTTTACGGTATAGGTAAACTCTGTACCCGCAGGTGCTGGCTCAGAGCCAAACTTACCACCGGGCGCCACTACGTTTTGTTCCTGTATAGCCGATTTTATTTCGGGGATAGTGATACCCATGTGTGCCAGGCGGTCAGGTTTTACCCAAATTCGCATGGCATAATCGCTAGAGCCCATCACATCTACCCTACCGATACCTTTTATCCGCGAAAGCTCGTCTTTAATATTAATGAGGCCATAGTTTCCTAAAAAGTTACCATCATAGCGGCCGTCTGGTGAATACAGGGCTACCAGCATCAGCACGTTGGGCAATGATTTTTGGGTGGTCACCCCAAGTCGTTTTACCTCTTCGGGTAATTTTGCCGTTGCTGCCGATACATTATTCTGGGTAAAAACCGTGTTCATGTCAGGGTCAGTACCTACTTCAAATGAAATCTGAACAACCGAGCTTCCATTGTTGGCATTGGTGGATTTCATGTAAATCATGTTGTCCACACCGTTTATCTGCTGTTCAAGAGGTGTTGTTACCGCCTCTTCCACATTCAGTGCATTGGCACCGGGGTATAGCGAACGTACTTCTACCACCGGAGGCGTAATGTTTGGGTATTGCTCTATGGGCAATTGCAGGGCCGCCACCGTACCCAATATTACTATAATGATGGCTATCACAAAGGATACAATTGGCCGTTCTACGAAAAAGTTTTTGTAAGTGAATTTTTCCTCCATCGCTACTTCGCTTGAGATTCAAACTCCACCTTTTCGGGAGATACCTTTACACCCTCCCTAGCTTTTTGAAGCCCGTCCAGCACTATTTTATCTTCGGGCTTCAGGCCCGCTGTTATCAGGTAATAATCCTTGTAAGTGGTGGCCACTTTTATAGGCTGTACGGCTACCGTATTAGAATCGGTAATGGCCTTTACGGTGTAGTTTCCCTGCACTTCAGTAACGGCACGCTGCGGTATAAGCATAGCATCATCTACCACACTCGTTACGGCCCTCACCTTGGCAAACTGCCCGGGGCGCAATAAACCCCTGGGGTTTGGAAATATGGCCTGTAGTAAAATAGTACCCGTAGTAGGGTCAATCTCCCTGTTTATAAACTCAAGGATTCCGGTATGCTCAAAGGTGCTGCCGTCAGAAAGTATAAGCTGTATGGGAAAATCATTTTCACGATAGGCCGTGTCGTTTTTTTTCAACTGCCCTTGCCTCAGCCTGAAAAACTTGAGGTAATCTTCTTCGGTAAGAAAAAATTCAACCCTGATGGAATCAATTTCAGAGATGGTATTGAGGATTACCGGATTTGGAAAACTACCTACATACTCTCCTATTTTGGCTTCACTCTTTCCAATAATCCCTGAAATCGGGGCCTCAATGAGCGTATAATCCCTGTTGATGTTAGATAATCTAAGCTGGGCCTCTGCTGCCTCTACCCGGCTTTTGGCCACATCACGGGCAGACTTTGCGGCATCATAATCCGAAGCCGAAACGGCATTGATTTTGGCCAGCGGCTCTATCCGCTCTAGCTCACTTTCGGCTTGAAGTAATGTAGCTTTGGCTTCTACCAAATTGCTTTGCTTGCCAGCCACTTCTTCATTATAAGGATTGGCTTCTATAGCGTACAGCCTATCCCCTTTTTTTACCGCAGTCCCCTCATTGAAGTAAATTTTCTCTAAAAAACCATCTACCCTGGCCCTAATAGGAATATCTGACGAACCATAAACCTGGCCCACAAAATCCTGCTCAATGGGTATATCCTGCATTGTAGGATGGATAATGGTAACCTTGGGAGGTGGCGGTGTGGTCTCTTGATTTTGGCACCCTCCTAGAATAGAAGCGAACATCAATAAAATAAGGGCCGTGGGCCCCAGATAGTTTTGCATAACAATGTAGGTTGGTAAGATTGGCAGCTGCTAAAATAGTATTTAGGCTGAATAATTCTTATAAGACATTCAAAACGAGCCCTCTCATTCTAATTAGTAGCAGTTACACCTCAAAAATAGGTATACAAGCTTAAAACGAAATATTCAAAGTAGCTAAAATCAAATTGTTATTAATGAGTAAAATTCAACCTTTATTCATCACGGGATTTTTCTACGGAGGATTAGCTTCTATTATTCCAGGCTGAGCCAAATACAATGTAGTAACCAAAATTGTTATTAGACATAGCTACATCTATTCCCATCCTGAGCTTAAACTTGCGAGCTATTAAATACCTGAAGCCGACACCATAATTGTAAATCAAATCTGAATCGTTAAAGCTTTCTCCGTAATCCAATGTCTTGGCTACTCCTGTAAATGCAATTCCGCTCCAACGCAAATTAAAGTCATAACGCTGCTCCGTTTCTGCCAAATAGGTTGAATTACCTTGGTATCTTGCCGCAGGAACACCTCTTAGGTTTATTCCTGGCTCCAAATAAAATGGTGCATCACCAAACTGTAGTTGAGTTTCTAACCTAAAACCACTCACTAATTTTGGCGTTGTTTTAAAATACTGTAAAGCCGAAATTTTGAAATTTTGAAATTCAAAATCGCTTCCTGTCCATTCATCGTTTACCCTAAAATTGGTACTTATTAGGGTTCCACTGTTTGGTGTAAATACATTATCGCGAATATCATACTCGACCAAAAGGCCAGGGCTACTTTGAATATTATCCAATGCCTTATCCTCAATAAAATCAGGTAATGAAGTGAAATCAAATTCTGGAGAAACCTTATTTTTCATAAACAAATACTGGACTCCGGCATAAACATTAGAGTTGCCAATTTCTTTGGTAATCGAACCAAAAAAAGCAAATGTTTCAAAGTTGAAGGCAAACTTCCTTTCACCCAAAGCTGGCACTTCTCTGTAAAAATCAAGATTTACAGATCCATAACCCGCTCCTACTCTATACTTCAACCCGAGCCTTGGCAGTGAAGCAATACGCATGGCACCAGCAAACCAGGTCTTATTTGCAGTATATCCTCCAAAGCCAGCAGTAATATTTGGCGCCACATATTTACCTTCATCTTTATGCTTATTAGGATGAATAAAAATTGGTGTGAGCATAATTCCAATATTTCCTAATGCCGGTTCGGTAATAAGTTGTGGTACCAATAGAAAACCGTTGGCATCCATCAAAAAATTGCTCACGTCAAATTTTCCATCAAGGCTATCTTGCATCAGGGGCTGTGATTTATTCTTTTGAGAAAACCCTAATGTGCTTATTAATAAAGAAAGGATGAAAGGAAGAATTTTAAGCTTCATAAAACAGTCATTTAGGCAAAAATGAATTTAACCAATTCCTTAAAACCTCGCAGAAAGGAAAAGGTTAAAACCGCTAAAAGCGAAAAGTACTTTTCCACTAAAATTATCACTCAAAGGCACTTCATTCACCTTGTAAGAATTGGTAGAGTAGCCTCCTCCAATAGATAAATTATCTAA
Organism: Bacteroidia bacterium; assembly: GCA_030427285.1. GTDB lineage: Bacteria > Bacteroidota > Bacteroidia > Flavobacteriales > Schleiferiaceae > Owenweeksia. Next base: position 3,299 of record JAUHWX010000127.1, on the reverse strand, counting down.
AAAAAAGTACTGCAACGAAACATCAGTTTCAATAATATTGATGTCAATACCTGAGAAGGAAACTTGAAAATACTCCAACGAATACCTGCCCAGCAAATTTGGCGTTAGATAAGCCGCTCCATGCACACCTACTAATAATGCAGGTGCTGCCACACTAAAACTTTGCGAGTACTCTTTAGAATTAATAGCTGCATCAAGCCGCGCTTTAAATTGCATAACCCTTGCTCCCAATGAAAGGCCAGCGTTCCAATTTGGCTTATTGAAAAAAGAATAACGCCAGGTAAGCGCATAATAATAAACATCAAAGTTAAGTTCAGCATTGGCTCCTGCATAAAATGTGGTATCGCCAAAGTTTACATCTTGATCAAACTGAAAACTATTGCCACGTTTCATATTTGTATATCCCAATACGAGCTGTGATTTCTCTTTTAACCTCACCATACCTTCTACCTGAAACACGCTGAGATTGTTGTTTAATTTAAAATCATTCTCAAGGCCTATTTCGGTTCCTAATCCTGACTCAGAATCCACGCGAATGGTGGTGGTTATTTCCGGGAAGTAAGCACCAGCCGAGATATAAAACTTAGGGTTGATTAGGCCAGAGTCTTTGGACTCATAACTTTGGGCAAAGCCAAAAATTGGGATATATAGAATACTCAAAAGAACGAAGACACGCCTCGCTTGATAAATGTTTTTATGCATTTATTAAGTATTAATAAGATTAGTATTAAATGAAAATGGCTCCCTAATAGGGAGCCATTTTTAAACTTCTGTACAATTCAGCCTTTTATCTTTTCTACCATGGGTATATTTCCAAATATCTCCGCACGTATTTCGCTTAGCAAATAGCTTTCTACTTGATAAAATTGGGCAGCTGTTATAGGATCAACCTGTTTCTCAATCCTTTTGTAAAAGCTCTTTATAAGTTTTTCATTTTTTTCTGATAAACTCATAGACTCCATCATTAAGCTTTTAAGCTCAGAGGCCTCCATAACGCTATAATTATCAGCATACTTGGTAAGTAGTGCTATTCTCTCTTTCCCTAGCTCTTTTCTGCTCATTTCATACTCACCGTATAGTTTCCAAAAAGCATCTGCTTTATCAGCATCTAAAGCTATGAGTTGCGACACCACTTCCTTTTTACCCATTCCAAAAATGGACTGATAATAGTCTATCTCTTCATTAGACGTTTGAGCTACTCCCAAAACAGGAATAGTAAAAAGTAATACAAGTAATTTTCTCATTTTAATTTTTGTTTTGATGGTTTTTTAAAAGTACAATATCAACAGTAACCTCAAAGTAATTTGTTTAAAGATAAATACTTCGGGCCATAAATATTAAGGATTTATCCAAGATTGAAACTTCTTTACCCCATTATCACCATTAAGGTAGTTTAGTCTTGCTCGTGACAATTCCTTGATACTGAATTTAAATAGTGTTCGGCCTGTTATGGTTTGATCTTCAAACACCTTGGCTTCTTGTTGCAATTCCATCGAACCATAACTCTCCACGAAATATTTAAGAGTAGGCTCATCCAATCGCATTGAATCAATCCAATTGTAAATACTTTCTACTATTAATTTCTTGTCCTTACCTCTCATTGCTATTCTAAGTCTTCTAAAGTAATAAAGCTCGGAACCGTGATACTTTATCAAATAATTTTTTCGATAGTTGAGGGCCCATTTCAATATTAATATAAAAGCTACTAACAGCAGAATAATAGATCCTAGAACAGTGATAAACTTTTTCACACTCATGCCCAATATGGTAAAGGGTGCCTCGGCCTGCTCTTCAGCTGCTTGGGTTTTCGAAATTTGTGCTTGTAAACTATCACGCACACTGGCTAACATCCCTAAATCCGGATTGGGCTGCACGTCAATTTTCACTTCTTTTAAAGTACGCTTGTACAACTTCTTATGATAAGGATTCCACCAGGTAAATTCCATTTCTGGTAAAACCACTTCTCCTTCTTTTTCAAAAAGATAGCGCATAGTTTCTGTACGCGTGGCGCTGATTGCAGTTTTACTCCTATGACTTTCTACATTGCTTCGATAAGGATACTCGCTGACGCCAGCAACACTATCCCAAACTACCGGAGGTAAAAGTTGACTAACCGTATTGGCCGCATTTCTGGATATTGTTCGCGTAAGCACATCGCCCACTTTCACATTTTTTATATCACCATCCCACCTTTGATTTACTGAAAGACTGGTAGTAACCAACCATTGCTCTGCCACAAAACCTGGAGGAATAGGACGAACTTTTATTTGGCGCGGTTTTGTCTTTACCACATGAGCAATACCTTCATACCCGCCTTCCTTTGGAGTTTCCACCTCTATTTCCAGCTCTGGAAAATTGATATTCTCAGCCGAGTTTGGAAATACATTAAAAATCATTTGAACACCCGAAACTGTTTTTCCTGCTACCGTTTTACTAGTGCTTACATTTCTAAAAAAAACAGTGTACGCGTCTTTTACTTTTACGTTTCCAGGATCTACACCAGCCGTAAACCAAGTGGAAGTATATACCGAAACGGTAACTTCCACGGGTTCTCCCAAATAAACGCTTTGCTTATTTAAGCTTACCTCAGCCCATAGCTTTTGCGCTTGCGCTGAAGGAGATAAAATCACCAATAGCACACCCAATACCCAGGTCAGGAAAACGGTTTTACCAAGGCTTTTCATCAGGATTTGGTTTTAGGTTTTTCCGTTTGGCTTCAAACTCAAATTTCTTCATTAAAAAACGAGCAGGGTCATCATCCAGCTTTTGCATCATTACCTTTTGCTGACTGTTGTTTTCTCCAGATTTAAAATCAACCGGCACTTCATCCTGCTCTTTTGCCTTTCGGATATCCGTATTCACAGTTTCTTCCAAACGCTCTTTTTCCATGTCCTTTTTGGTGGCTTTTTGTCCTCCTCCGCTCAAGTCTTCGGGGCTTTTGTTTCGCTCATTTTTGGCTTTTCCTTTTTCAGCTCCAGCTTCCTGTGCATCTGCCATGCTTGCTTCAGACTCACCTTCTAATACATGACCCAACTTATTATAATTGTTGCGGGCTGTTTCGTTTTCGGGATCAAGTTTTATCGCTTCTCCAAATGCTAATTGTGCCGCAGCCAAATCGCCATTTTGCACATAAGCCAATCCCAAATTATACGCTCCCATAGCCGAAGTATCTTTACTAAAAGCACGAATAGCTTCATCATATTCTCCAGCTTTAAAATATGCCACCCCCTGTCGCAATGGATCTTTATACAAGCTTGCAGCTTCTACAAAGTGCCCTGCCTCACTTTCCTTTTGCCCTT
>JAUHWX010000126.1 GCA_030427285.1 Bacteroidia bacterium | reverse complement strand
TTTATGGTGACTGGTTATGTAAACACTGACGGATTAACGCCAACCGGAAATTCAAAACCAGGGGATCCCTGCCCTAATGCGTGTGGTGAACCTCGCCAGTATTTGATATTTCCAAAGTCAACTCACTAACACCTGCTATACGTATAGCAACCGCACTTACACTATATGAATTTGCCCCTTAATTTTTACATATGTTGACGCCATTGATACTCTTATGGACATTTTTTTGGGCACTTTTTTCATTTCCATTAACGGTGTGTTCACAAAATAAGGCCGTACCTGATAGCCCCTGCACCTCCATTGGAATTGAAAGTAATCTCAACTTGGCTATTGATCTTATAAACCACTCACAGCAAGATTCAGCCGCCCCTGTATTGAGAAAGGTTTTACGCTGTGCGAAAAGCCTTGGAGAAAAAAAACTTGAGGCTCAGGCGCTACTGAACTTAGGTATTATCGAGTTCCGAAAAATTGGCCCGAGAGATGTACCTACAAAGTTATTTCTGGAAAGCTTAGCCTTGTATACCGAACTAAATGATATCGAAGGTATAGCGAGGTGCAATTTACAGTTGGGTGTTCTCAATTTTGATATCCAAAATTTTGAGACTGCGGTAAACTATTTTCAAAATATACTGAATACCAATACTGAGAATACCCGAATGCGCGGAGTGGCACACTACCTTTTAGCCCTCTCCTTTTCTGAGCTTAAGGAATTTGAGAAGGCCGAAAAAATGTTTGATTTGGCGGTAGGAGAAATTGAACAATCAGACAGCGTGTTTCACCTACAAATACAAGCCTTCAAAGGGAAAATGTATTCAAATAAAGGTGAGAATAAAAAGGCTGTTGAAATTTTAGAAGCGGTACTCATTGAGCAAGAGGAAACTATTTCTGAAGAAGGCTATGCCCCAATCTTCGCATTTCTATCTACCGCCCACCTACAATTACACCATTACGACAAGGCCATTCTATTTGGTAAAAAGGCCTATAAGCTCTCTATAGGACGAGGCTCCAACACCGTTTATTTAAGAGAAGCCGAGGCCTCTTTGTACAAAGCATTTTATGCAAAAAATCAGATGGACAGTGCCTACTTTTATTTGGAAGCTTTAAAGTTATTGAACGATTCTGTTTCAAGCCGCCAAGTGGTCCAGCGCGTTACAGAGATGAGCGGAAAATATGAATTTGAGCAAAAGCTCAGAACACAAAAGGCCCATCAGGAACTAAAAGATAGACTTGCTGAGAAGGAAATAGAACGACAAAAGCTCATTCGAAACTTGTTGTTCCTTGGCTTTGTTTTGGTTGGAATTTTTGCGCTAATATTTTTTAGGCAGCGCATCAGAATCTCACGCGAAAAAGATCGTTCTGACAACTTATTGTTGAACATATTACCCGAAGAAATTGCTCAGGAACTCAAGGAGAATGGCAAGGCTGAAGCTAGGAATTTTGACATGGTTTCAATCCTTTTCACAGATTTTAAAGGCTTTACAGAAGCGTCAGCAAAGCTTAGTGCAGGTGAGCTTGTTTCGGAGATAAACATCTGCTTTGAAGCTTTTGATTCTATTGTGGAAAAGTACAATATCGAAAAAATAAAAACCATTGGTGATGCCTACATGGCAGCGGGGGGCTTACCCGTTCCTACGCCACGCTCTGCAAAAAATACAGTGATGGCGGCATTAGAAATGCAAGCTTTTGTTGCTAAGCGCAAAGCCAAAAATATAACTAAAGGAAAGCCCTCTTTTGACATGCGTGTAGGTATTCATACTGGCCCGGTAGTAGCGGGCATTGTAGGCGTCAAAAAATTTCAATATGACATTTGGGGAGACACCGTAAACACAGCAAGCCGTATGGAAAGTAGCGGTGAAGTGGGTAAAGTGAATATTAGTGAAGCTACCTATGAGCTGTTGAAAGACGAGCCAGATCTCGCCTTTGAGAGCCGAGGTAAGATTGAAGCAAAGGGCAAAGGAGAAATGGAGATGTGGTTTGTTCAAAAATATTAATTCATTAAATTTATAAACTACTGAAAACCTTCTATTTAAACCTATACAACCATTCTATGAATAACCAAACCAACCATAACCATGAACTGGACCTCAACCATTTTAGAACCTTACCGCCATGTGGGCGACAAACCCGCTGATGAATTTTTTCAAAAGGTTTTTGAACAAGGCCAACTACAAACCCTCAATGAGATATTTAAGGCCCTAGCCAAAAACAAACACAACAATATTACCTCATTACTGAAGGATAAGACTCTCATTAGTGAATTTGAGTCATACATGCAGGAAACAAGCACCCTACCCGCTTGGGCAGACCATTCAAAAATGCAACGGGCATCAAAACTGTTCAAGCTCTACAATCCACGAATATTGATGATTTTGCTGTGCAAGAGTATTCCAACTTGCTACTCTTGCGCCAAAGGTGCCAAAGTTTTAAATGTAACCGGGCGAATAGAAACTCATGATGGATCTATTAATTCTATCACGAGGAGATTGATGGAAACTGCCCAGTTCATTTATAATATTTTACCCGATCATAGATTGCAAAGTGATGGTGTTGGAATTCAGTCTATACAAAAAGTAAGGTTAATGCATGCTTCAATAAGATCTTATGCAGCTAATATGCACTGGGACTTTGAGAAGTATGATGTGCCTATTAACCAAGAAGACTTAGCTGGCACGCTGCTTAGCTTCTCATCTCTTATACTTGAGGGGCTTGAACAGACCGGCATTAAAATAAAGGATGAAGACAAGGATGCTTATATGCACTTTTGGAAAGTAGTTGGGCATTTGATGGGCGTACAAGATGACTTGCTTGTGGATAGCTATGCCAGTGGATCTGCATTAATGAAAGGAATTATAAATCATCAACAAGCACCATCTGAAGATGGGCGCAAGCTTACGGCAAGCTGTATTGCATTTATGCAGCACATGCTAAAAGCCAAAATGTGGGAAAAAGAACCTGCAAGAATGATTCGTTTTTTTGTTGGTGATGAAACTGCAGATGTTCTGGGGGTTGAAAATATTAAGCCCAAGCATTGGGAAGCAAAACTGTTGGAACGTTTATTTAACGAGCAGGAATCCCATATTGGCTTAATTGGTAGGATGCTTCGCGGAACAGCATATTTGATGTCTCACGAACTTGTAAATGCACTAAAAGCAACTCACAATAAAGCAAAAGAATCACTTTTTGAAATTCCCGCTTCCCTATCCGACTTCAAATCAAAAATACCCTTTCCCGCCATTCCAGAGATTGAGCACATTGATGAAGCCATACATTATCAAAAATTGCTTACAGATCACTTTCAGGAAGAAAATAATCCCTTGGGATATTTTGCTGCCATCTACTGGTTGGTAACACGTAAGGTACGTGATGGTATTAAAGAAGGTAAGTTTAAGTTGCCCGAAATGATGGAAAAAGTAGATGTAGGATTTGCAAACCGATACTTTGCTGCAATAAATGCTTATAACAGTGGGCAAAAGGCCACCGGCCCATGGCAATTGACATTTGATGCTGCCGAGCGTAACAACCTTATTGTAAACCAACACGTATTTGTGGCGTGTAATGCCCATATTGGTTTTGACCTTGGTATTACTGTGGCAGAAGAATTTACACCACAAACAGTGTTAAGTTTCAAAGAAGACTTTTTGATGATGAACACGCTCTTTATGGGTTTGTACACGCAAATGAATTTTGACATCCACCACATCAGCTGGGAATTTGCAGCTGTAATGGACGTGATGAAGAATGATTATGTAAAAGTGGAAAACCTGTTTATGACCATTGCGCGTGATAAAGCTTGGACCAATGTGCTAAGCCTATCTTTAGAAGGTGATAATCTTCCGAAAGCTATCAGTCAGCTAGAGAAGGAAGCTGTAAATTTTGGAAAAAGCATCATAAGTCCCGATCCAATCTTTGAAAATATAATTTCAAAAATTGCAAAAGGAGAATCAGGGACTGTGGCAGATCGAATATCAGTGATGGAGCATGGTGACCATATAATGGATTTACAATGAAGCGCTGGCTACTCCTTCTCTTAGCATTTGCCTTTGGGTTTCCAGTATGGGGCATGCAACCTATAAAAATCCAAGATAAAACGAAGGAGTATGAGGTATTTTCATCCTGCCAACGTCTTGTTTTTAATCCTGATAGCGATCCCGGAATTGAAGAGGTTCTAAGCAAAGATTGGCCATCCATTGAAAAAAACTGGGCCATAAAGAGAAGTCTTAAATCAACTTATTATCTAAAAACCACAGTACAAAATGAACTTGACCTTCAGCTTATAGCGCATATTTATTATGTATCATTACATAGAGTAGATTTTTATCAGGTGGTTGACGGACAAATAGTAAAATCCGCGAAACTTGGTATTTTTTCCGATCAACGTAAGTTTCCTTTTTTACATAGTTACCCAATATTTGAACTAGACCCAGTAACTACGGGTAAACCTTTTGATATCGTTGTAAGGATTGAAGGTGTGCGTACCGCTTTCATTCCGTGGTTTATAAGTGCCATAAAGCCTTCGATTGAAATGCGGCATTACCAGGATTTTTTTTATGGGCTAGTATATGGACTTCTATTGCTAATTATCACCTACAACATTTCACTTTACTATCGCTTGCGCGAAATTGACAATTTAGTTTATGCCTTATGGGTACTGCTGCTATCTCTTTACCTAGCTTTTTTCAATGGCTTTTTTTATGAGTTTCTTCTTCCAAATCCACAAGAGAAAGTCCACTTGGTTGATATGGTTGGTACAATGACTGGGATTCTTCATATCATTTTTGCCGTCACATTTCTAAAAATAAAGCTAAATCGTAGTGCAGGAAAAGTGGCGATTGTAATCATTCTATGGTACGCTCTTAGTTTTCTTTCAAGCGCTTTACAACTTCCAGAGGAGTTTGCCCGATATACCGACCTTGCCCTAATTGTACCAGTAGAAGGTATTTTTTGCTTGGTAGTTGGCATTGCTGCTTTGGTAAAAGGTTTTAAGCCGGCATTGTATTTTGTCCTTTCTAATATTTTGTTTTTCGTCTTTGTCGGTGCTGTAGTTTCATACAGCACTGGTATTTCAGGGCACTCTTTTATTGGTTTCCATGGAATACAAATAGGAAGTGCATTAGAGGTTCTTTTCTTTTCTTTTGGTCTCTCTTATAAAGTTCGCCTGCTCAAACAAGACAAGGATAAAGCCTTACATGAAAAAGCAGAATTGGCTATGGAAAATGAAAAAATAGTTAGAGACCAAAACATTTCTTTGGAGCAAAAGGTAACTGAGCGTACCAAAGAACTGCAGGAAGAGCAGAGACGATCGGACAACCTTTTGTTAAACATCCTGCCAGAGCAAACTGCCAACGAACTTAAAGAAACAGGAAAGTCACTCGCCAAGCGACATGAAATTGTGACCATCCTGTTTGCCGATTTTGTAGGTTTTACAATCATTTCAGAAAACCTTCCTCCTGAAGAGATGATAAAAATTTTAGATACCTACTTTAGGATGTTTGATGAGCTTACCGAACATTACGAAATAGAAAAAATAAAAACAATTGGCGATGCTTATATGGCGGCTGGAGGTATCCCCATCCCCACTGATGACTCTGTGAAAAATACCGTGTTGGCAGCCTTGGAGATGCAATACTTCATTGGCAAACGCAAAGTTGAAATGAACAAAGTGGGTAAGCCAGCCTTTGAAATGCGAATGGGCATCCACACAGGCCCGGTAGTAGCGGGCATTGTAGGCGTCAAAAAATTTCAATATGACATTTGGGGTGACACCGTAAACACCGCCAGCCGTATGGAAAGTAGTGGTGAAGTGGGCAAAGTGAATATTAGCAAAGCTACCTACGAACTCTTAGAGGATGATCCAGATTTTATATTTGAAAATCGAGGAAAGATTGAAGCCAAGGGCAAAGGAGAAATGGATATGTATTTTGTTAAATTGAAATAAAGGAATAATTAGTCCTTACACCTGCTACCTCATTACCATTCATAATAAGTACAGGTATCCCCCACTCATTGGTAATCATATCTTGTGAAAAGGTATCAAACTGAGGTATGAGGCTTTCTGATGAATGCACAACAGCAAAAAGATCGGCATCATGTTTTTTACCATATTCAATTACCTCGTGCGCTAATCCATGTGCTCCTCGTAGCATATCTACTTCATAATGCACCCCTTGGTTTTTTAGATACTTTCGCGCTTTTAAAATATTGTTTTCCAGTTGTCTTGAAAGAAATTCATCCTCTTTGGGTTGACATGTCAAGTGTATCTCTGCACCAAACTTTTTAGCCAACTCACTCGCATACTTCACTATTTGCACACTTTCTTTAGCCAAATCTACCGCCATTACAATGCGCTTAATATTTCTTGGTGTACCATTTTCCTGGGTGACAAGAAAAGGTGTATTTGAACTTTTAACTACTTTAATAGCATGAGAACCAAAGACCTTTTGCAGTCCATGTGCACCATGAGTTCCCATTATCATTAGGTGAGCATCCCCTTCATCTGCCTGCTTACTTATGTCCTTAAATATGCTTCCTACCTCTATTTTAGAAAACACCTTCTTCTTTTCATCCTCGCCTAAGCTATCTATTAATTGGGCAAACTTGGTTTCGGCTTCCGGACGTATAGACTCGTCTTTTATCAAATGAAATATTTCCACTTTAGCATCAAAGGCTTTGGCCATTGCTAGTGCATAATCTAATGCAGATCGAGTAACTGGTGTAAAATCATAGGGAACTAAAAACTTCATTCGAATTTTGTTTGGTTAAAGGTTGATGGTTTTTCTTAAACTATTAAAGCTTAAATATAAACTGAAATTAGGCTACTGCGGCATAATCATGGCTAATTATCCAAAATAAAATTGGCACTGGCCTGTTGAATAATCTAAAATACTTATGCTAAATTGTACACCTTAATTGCTATCAACCAATACAACCTATGAAAATCATTTCCACCTTAATCGATTTTAGCAACACCTCAAAAATTGCTACCCAATATGCTGCCAGCATTGCGAAACGAGAAAATGCTAGTGTAAATCTTGTACATATTACCTCGCAAAATACTGATGATCATGCAGCCATTGAAAATAAATTAATTCAGTTTACAGAAATTGATCAACATAATATACCATATACCGTTTCAATTGGAGATGGAAATTATTTAAAGAAAATACCTAAACTTCTACAACTTAGTGATTCTGACTTTGTGGTTATCGGAACGCATGGTACAAAAGGTATTTTTCAAACTTTATTTGGAGCAAATGTGCTTAGCCTGGTGCAAAGTATTCCCATACCAGCACTTGTGGTTCAAGACAACTCTCCATTGCCTCCTGATGCCATCAAGAAAATATTATTCCCCATGGCACCGCATGATAACTTTAGCATTAAGATAAAACACACCGCAAGTTGGGCTAAGCTTTTTGATGCCGAGGTTGATGTATTTTGTCTGTTTAAAGGTGAGGATACGTTACCTGAAAACATTGCTCATAATCTAGAGCTTACCAAAGCCACCTTTGATAAAGAAGGTGTAAACTACAAAACGACCATGCAGGACAGCAAAGTTTATTCAGTAGGTTTTGCTAAAGATATTATTGCTTACGCTGAGGATAAGGATTTTAACTTGCTAGCCATCATGTCGCATAACTCAGAGGAAAACCAATACTTTGGGAATGTGGATAAAACCAACCTTATCCTTAATCCAAAGGGTATTCCGGTTTTATGTATCGCTGAATAGTTTTGAAAAAATGCCTCACGCTATGTCTGAGGTTGAATGTTTTGAACCGGCCTATTATCAATTTCGAATAAAAGCAAGTTGAAACTTAGCCTAGAGAAGTGCCGAAGTGCAGCTTAGCGAAACGGCTGGGGCTTCGAAGGGTAAGTAAAACGTAGCTTTATAGAAATTTATAATAAGCCTAGACCTTTTTGTTCGTTTTGGAGGCACCTGAGGTGCAACCGAAAGCATAAGCACCTATGCGCATAATGCAAAAATGAACATAAAACTTTGCTTAAACCGACTAGCTTTTACTTTTCATTTTGACATAAAGCAAAACTTAGCTCAAAGAAGTGGCAAAGTATAGTGTGGCAGCATTGTCTCTTCAAACTCACCCTAGTGAACTAGAGCGTAGAGGAATAAGTAGTTTTTGTTCATTTTTAACAATCCTATCCACAACCCACCACTACTATTTACAGATTCTCTAATTTCGCCACATGCGAATGGACGATACAATTTGTGCGCTTTCTACCCCACAGGGCATGGGCGCTATTGCTATGATCAGGATTTCAGGGAGCGACACCTTCTCCATCTTGAACAAAGTTTTTAAACCATTTAGCTCACGCCACAATCCTGGCGAAGCCAAACCCTACTCCCTTGTGTTTGGCAAAGTGGTAGATGGCGAAAATATAATCGATGAAGTGATGGTCGGTATTTTTAAAGGCCCTCACTCCTACACTGGCGAAGATGTAGCCGAAATCAGTTGCCATGGCTCCGTGTACATTCAGGAGCAAATCATTCGCTTATTGCTAAAAAATGGCTGCCGCATGGCTGACCCTGGTGAATACACCATGCGTGCTTTTACGGCTGGTAAAATGGATCTTAGCCAGGCAGAAGCCGTGGCCGATCTTATTGAATCTGAAAGCAAGGCTGCCCATCAGGTAGCCATGCAGCAGATGCGTGGGGGCTTTTCGGACGAGATTAAAGGATTGCGTACCGAACTCATCAACTTTGCTTCGCTCATTGAGCTGGAGCTTGATTTTGGTGAAGAAGACGTAGAGTTTGCCGACCGTACCCAACTAAGCGAATTATTGCTTCGCATAAAATCTGTAATCTCGCGCTTGCTGGAATCTTTTGATACCGGAAACGTAATCAAAAACGGAGTGCCCGTGGCCATAGTAGGTGCGCCCAATGCCGGAAAATCTACCTTGCTGAATGCCTTGCTGAATGAGGAAAAAGCCATCGTAACCGATGTGGCCGGAACTACGCGCGATGCCATTGAAGATGAAATAAGCCTTGGTGGTGTAAAGTTCAGATTTATAGACACAGCCGGAATCCGTGAAACGGAAGATCGGGTGGAAAGCATCGGTATCAAAAAGACTTTTGAGAAGATTGAGCAGAGTAGAATTGTAATGTATCTCTTTAATGTGCAAAGCCTGCAAGACAATGTTGAACTCATTCGCAATGAGATTGCCCAACTGCAGGAAAAAACCAAAGGCAAAACACTTTTGGTACTGGCCAACAAAATGGATTTGATAGAAGATGCTACTCTTCTTGAGAAACTGGCTGATGTACAAAACCTGATTCCTATTTCTGCTTTGCAAAAACGAGGACTTAAAGAACTTGAAAACCGCCTTACCAGTGAAATAAACCTTGGTGCGCTAAACAGCAACCAAACTATTGTAACCAATGCCCGTCACTTTAGTGCTTTACAGCAAAGCCTGGAAGATATACTTCGCGTGGAGCAAGGCATGGAGAATAATATCAGCGGAGACTTTCTCGCTATGGATATCCGTGAAGCCCTTAAACATCTGGGAAGCATCATTGGCGAAGTGGAAACAGACAGGGATATTTTGGGAAATATTTTTGGAAAATTTTGTATCGGGAAGTAACCTTCATGGATTAAAAATCCACCATTTTACTGAAGTATATAATCCTATTTCAAAATGCTTATCATTCCTGCGAAAACAGGAATCTCTCAAGGGCATCTAACAACGGATTCCGCATCAAGTGCGGAATGATCGTCTTCGGTAAAGGTATATGG
>JAUHWX010000125.1 GCA_030427285.1 Bacteroidia bacterium | reverse complement strand
CATTTCCCAAAAGGGAAAACAAAAAAGCGATAGTTAAGAGGAGTTTTTTCATGATATAAATCTAAGCTTTTTCGCCAAGGCTGTAAATCAAAAAACCCTGCTTCGAACGCTTTCGGAGCAGGGTCATACTATTTACATAAAGTAATTCGCTAAAACTATTCGCTATGATTATTCATGTATTGCGCCATTACAGCATCGCTTACGCCCATATTGCTAAAACCGCCATCGTGATATAAGTTTTGCATGGTCACCTTACGGGTAAGGTCAGAGAACATGGTGATTACATAACCAGCGCATTCATCAGCTGTGGCATTGCCCAATGGACTCATTTTGTCAGCATAGTTGATAAAACCATCAAATCCCTTCACTCCGCTTCCCGCTGTAGTCATAGTAGGTGATTGTGAAATGGTATTCACACGTACTTTTTTGCGAACACCCCAGTGGTATCCAAAGCTACGAGCAATACTTTCGAGATACGACTTGTTGTCTGCCATGTCATTATAATCAGGGAAGGTACGCTGAGCAGCCATGTAAGTAAGGGCAAGAATACTTCCCCACTCGTTCATGCTATCCAGTTTCCATGCTGTTTGCATCACTTTGTGAAAAGATACCGCTGAGATATCCCAACCTTTGGCCATCCAGTCATAGTTAAGATCTGTATAGTGCTGACCTTTTCTTACGTTGATAGACATACCGATTGAATGCAAAACGAAATCCAGCTTACCTCCTAATTTTTCTTCAGCTTGCTTAAAGAGGTTTTCAAGATCTTCCATATTTGTTGCATCGGCAGGAATCACTTCAGAACCAGTTTGCTCAGCCAGTTTATTAATAGCTCCCATACGCAAGGCCACAGGTGCATTGGTCAAAATAAATTTTGCCCCATGCTCATTAGCTTGTTGAGCAACTTTCCATGCTATGGAGTTTTCATCTAAGGCTCCGAATATTATTCCTCTCTTTCCTTCTAAAAGTTTTGCAGACATAAAATTGGTTTTTTTGAAGGCGGTAAAGTTAGAATATTTAGCAAACTAGCGTGAATAATACTACGCTTGAATTTCATGCTATAAAAACGTTCCCGCCAGCCTTCATTAATTAATATTCAAGCCATTGCCATCCACTTAGTTAAGTAGTACCTCAATCTCTTTTAGTCTTCTTGATAAGTTATTTGAATACCTCCGTTTTAGGTTGGTAATCCTCTCTTCTCCTTCTTACATTTGAGTTAACTGGTCGATTCGCATAAGCTTTTGAATGTCAGCTGATGGATTATAAAAAAGGAAGAGGGGCACAAATAAATACGCATAATCGCTTTGCGCAAAACAAATACGAGGTAGAAGATGAGTACCTGGAGTTTTTGCGATTGAATGATGAAGATACGAGCTTAGAGCAAAAGACAAAGTTTATTGAGGTTTACCCAAAATCTATTGTAAACAAGGTGGCTAGCCCCGATGTAGGCATGGCCTGGAGTATGAACCCCTACCAAGGCTGTGAACATGGCTGTACCTATTGTTATGCTCGCAATTCACATGAATATTGGGGCTATAGTGCGGGCAGCGAGTTTGAGCAAATAATTTTGGTAAAGAAAAATGCTTCACAACTTTTAGAAAAACATCTACAGAAAAAATCCTGGGAACCCGAGCCCATCATGCTTTCAGGAAATACCGATTGCTACCAACCTGCTGAAGCCAAATTTGGGATAACCCGAAAACTACTAGAGGTTCTATTGAAGTACAAAAATCCAGTAGGCATTATTACCAAAAATGCACTTATTCAGCGGGATTTAGATTTGCTGAAAGAACTGAATAATTATGGTTTGCTAAAAGTGAGTTTGTCCATCACAAGTCTGGAAGAAGACCTGAGAAGAAAACTGGAGCCCAGAACTGCCTCGGTAAAGCGGAAACTTCACACGATAGAGTTATTTGCGAAGAATAACATCCCTGTAAATGTAATGATGGCCCCTATTATTCCCGGATTGAATAGCCACGAGATTTTGCCGCTGGCCAAGGCCGTTTCTGATGCGGGTGCGCTTTCTATAAACTACACTACGGTAAGGCTCAATGGCCAAATTGGAGAGATTTTTCTGGATTGGCTGGATCACAATTTTCCCGACCGGGCACAAAAAGTAAAACACCAGATAGAAGAACTGCACGGTGGTAATTTGAACGACTCAGAATATGGGCGGAGAATGCGTGGTGAAGGTCGTATTGCAGAGCAAATAAGGAGTTTGTTTGCTTTGGCAAGAAAAAAGTATTTCAGCGAAAAAGAAATGCCCGAGTATAATATCGAGCATTTTGTAAGGGCCCCAAAAGGTCAGATAGGGTTGTTTTAGTCTAGTTTACAGACCACATTTTGCCCATTGGCATTAAAAGTATTTTGCTGATCTTCACATTCACTTTTGGCATCATCCTTCTTGATGCTTGTATATTCATACTCCTGAGTAAATCCGTCCTCGGTGCAAACACAAGTGTAATCCTTACGGCATGAACTCATTATGGCAATCGCTATAAAGGATCCTATAAAAAGGTTTTTTTTCATTTTGAAATAATAAATATTCTTACTTGGAAACAGCTTAGCAGTGCCTCGAAGATAGTGAAACGGCAGCTACAAATTTATTATAATCCGGTATTCAAAAATCTGGTAATCTCCTCTTCATCTATTGTGAGATAGTTCATTTCCGAAATCACTTTCCCATTATCTATTAAAAGAGTAAGAGGCATCCTACCTTTAGTAATTTTCAAAAATGGATCTTTATGCAAGCGTGAAAAATCAAAAAATTGCGAATGCGTTTCTTCGAAAAAATCCACCGGATTTCCCTCCGTACCCCCAAACAAAATACCAATCTGTGCCTTGTTTATTCCATGTTTATCTACCAAAGCAGATATCCGCTCGGAAGACATTTTACAGTATTTACAATTCATACTATAAAAGCTTAACAACCTTTTTCCTTTTATAAACCTAGGTGGAATTTCACCATTAGATATGGCATCATCTAACGCTACCTGATTGTGATCTGCCGGATTAAACTGGCCCTTAAGAAATATATCTGGCGGTGATACTATAAAAGGAGTTAGTATGCTGGCAACTATGGCTAAACCAACAATCGCCCAATGTACTTTTAGTGGAGCTAAATCTTTTACAAGTAGTAAGGCAAATATTAAGATGGCATTTTTCAACAATGACTCTTCTGGTGAAAGTTCCATTAACTCCCCGAGGCAAAAACAATTATCACTTTCTCCAGCCACAAATTGCCACAATAAAAAACCTGACATTATCAAAACAAAAAGTAAGGTAAGCTTCCAAATAACTTTATACCCAACTTTGGAGAGCAACGAGAATGCTGCTATTATCTCAAAACCAATAACCAAACGAGCCAAAATAGTGGCCAGATCATACGTCAAAAAAGTGGAACGATAAATATATATATCAAAAGGGGCTATTGCATCCAGCTTGCTATAAGCTGAAAAAATAAAGAAAGCACCAAGAAAAATGCGCAATATTACTTTGATCCAGTTCACAAATAAAATCAGATAATAAATTAATGTCTTTAGGTAAGGACTAAAAGGTATAAAGCTTCAAGCTTAAAATTACTGCAGCCCTAACCCACAGGTAGTTAATTTCCCACTTATGGCGGTATAAGCCTCTTCGTATTGTTTGCAGTCTTTTTTAGCACCTTCTTCTGTGGCATCATCTATCTCATGCACGCGCACTCCCGGTGCATTCAATATGGGATCATAAAAGCTGCATCTGCATACATAATCATCCGTTTCTTTTTTGCAACTATATAAAGCCCCCATGGAGGAAATGGTAATAATTAAAAGTGCTTTTTTCATAGCTATTTGCAAATTTAAACCTAGGTGAAACGGTGTTAAATCAAAGATCAACCAACATTTTGGACACAAAAAAAAGCTATATTTTTCAATATAGCTTTCAAAGTATTATAACTTTTAGAATTTTACTTCAACTCGCAATCAGCACCTCCTGCTTGTGCATCATCACAAGCGTCTTCAGCATCTCCTTTTTTAGAGTCTTCAATTTCAAAACTTGTTGATACACCAAGAAGAGTACATTCACAAGTATAATCTTTTTTGCAACTAGCTAAAGATCCGATTGCAGCGATGGCGAATACGAAAAGTAATTTTTTCATTTTAATATAATTGTTAAATGAGGTTAAACGAACAGCATTTTGCTGTTTTTAATTATCGAGAGCAATTTTAGTAAAAAAAAACTGGAATCTGCAAGACTGTAATCAAAATCTGAGTATTTGATTTTTTACTAACATTCATAAGTATCAGTAAAACAACACTCTAAAAAACGAATTGTGAACAGAAAACATAAATGCGGTGTTCTTGCTCATGGCTAAAATTCTCGGAGTATCTAGTAGTTTTCGCGCCTGGATACCATGAACTAAAGTTTAGATCATACTTCGGAATATGGCATGTAAACTTACGATAGTCATACAATGCACATATTTATGGGATAAACTCAAGTATCTAGCTTTAGCGCTTAACCCTTAGCTAGTTTCTCCATTCAAAACTCACATTCTGCTTTAAATCCAAACTTAAGCTCTTTGCAACTGGGCAGTTTAAACCAATACCCTCAAGTATTTTTTTGGTTTTGTCGTCACAATTCTGCTTAAGGGAAATCTTTACACCAACCGATCCTACTTTTCTAGGGTTGTCATCCATCACCTTTATGATTTCTGCGGAAGCATCTTCCAAATCAAAACCGAGGGACTGAGCTTTAATTCCCATTACCGTAAGCATACATGCTCCAAGTGCTGTAGCTAGTAAATCGGTTGGTGAAAATGCCTCGCCCTTCCCATGATTATCAGTAGGCGCATCGGTGATTATTTTTTGGCCAGACTTTAAATGCTCAGCTTCAGTGCGAAGTCCACCTTGGTAAACTATTTTAGATGTGGCTCCCATTATGCAATGTTGTTAAATACCGCCTGAACATCGTCATCATCATCAATCTTCTCCAACATCTTCTCAATGTCTACCATCTGTTCTTCTGTAAACTCTACAGGAGTTGTTGGAAATCTTTGCAATGAAGCTTTGCTCACCTCGATTCCTTTTTCTTCCAGCGCTGAAGATAAAGTTCCGAAGGCAGTGTAATCTCCATATAAGTATGCAGTTTCTTCATCCACATCAATCTCCTCCAATCCAGCGTCAATAAGCTCTAGCTCCAGCTCTTCAGTGTCTTCTATTTTACTGGCATCTACTTCAAACACCGCCTTACGGTCAAACATAAATTCAAGTGATCCCGTGGGAACAATAGCACCACCCGCCTTATTAAAATAAGATTTTACATTGGCTACTGTGCGCGTGGTATTATCAGTGGCACATTCTACAAACACTAAAACACCGTGTGGGCCTTTACCTTCATAGTTTACTTCTACATAGTTTTCAGCGTCATTGCCCGAAGCTCTTTTAATAGCATTCTCAATATTGTCTTTAGGCATGTTTTGCGCCTTAGCATTTTGAATGGCTGTGCGCAAAGCTGAGTTTGTGTCGGGATCTATCCCTCCCTCCTTAGCTGCCATGGTGATGGCTTTGGCCAATCGAGGAAATATTCTGGACATCTTGCCCCATCTCTTTTCTTTTGCCGCTCTTCTATATTCAAACGCTCTTCCCATATAGTCTTATCTTTTTTTTCAAGGAGCACAAAAATAATTATATCCGTTATACTTCAACGATTGTAGGAGTTTATTCCAAATACTTTCCTCCCATTCTTTTTATACCCACTTTGAGCATAGTGGCTGTAAAACCAGTCAATACCGACCAACCAATAACATGCAACCAGTTAATATCTTCATCCTTTACTGCGTTTGGTGGTTCTTTATCAAAAACACCTTCATAGCCTTTTTCCATTACTCTTTTTAAAAAGAAACCTGCAGCCAAGGCTCCAAGACCTACTGCTATTTCCTTTGCTTGCTTTTCTGATATGTTCATAATTAATCGGTTTTAATCTGTTTTTTCAAAAATTTATAAAAGCTTGGTCATATTGCTAAAGCGTGCCACGAGTATGCAAAATAAGCCATAGCATAAAAATCCAAGGGCTAGTACTCCCATAAGTATGCGACCATAATCGTAAGTTAAGAGGTGTCGAAAAGCCCCAGTAGTACCATCATAAGCATCAGCATTGTGATCCAGAATTACAATTAGTAATAAATATGACAGAATTGCAAAAAGGGCAAATCTTGCGTAGTAACCAATTCTCCCTGTATATTTCACCAATTTGTAAGCCTTCTCTGGCTGGTCATCAATCTGAATCATATATTTTCCTGTAAAAGCTAAATACCCCTGAAAAATAGCCTGGCCAGCAACTCCCAAAGCAATAGCTCCAATAAGCCAAGGCCCAATATTTGTTTCCAAAAGCTTACCCAACATTACTTTTTCCTTGTCGCCCCCCGAAGATGCTTTTCCAAAAAGTGCTTTGGCAAAAGAAAAAGCAATGGAACCATAAAAAAGACCAGAATAAACGTATTGAACCCTAACCCCATATCGTTTCACATCAGCTACATCTTCACCTCTAGGATCGGCATAAGCCAGGTAAAAACGCCATAGGGTATAAGCTACTAAACCTAATGCTGCTACAGCCACCATTATTTTACCCGCAGGTATATCTATTAGAAAAAGCATTACACCTTTCTGGTCCGCAACTTTTCCGCCCAAACCAAATGCTGCCATAGTTACAAGAGCTCCCAGCAATACATATATCATCCCCTTGGTACCAAAGCCCAATTGCCTTAAACGCTGTAACCTTACTTCCTTATCCATTTGTGTTTTCTGCAGGTTCCGGCTGTTTTTCCATATTGCGGAGAATATGCTCCGCACGCCATTTTGCATGCTTACTAGGTCGTATTTTATGATTGTATTTACGAGCATGCACTTGTGTAAATTCAGCACCAAAAAACAAAATAAGGCAGGTGTAATTCACCCATATCATTACTAATATTATAGTGCCTGCCGCTCCAAAGCTAGAGGACGGATCAGCATGCGCAAAGTAGAAGCCCAGTAATGTTTTACCAATTGAAAACAGAACTGCAGTTACAATACTACCCACCCAAACCGATTTCCAGGAAATTTCAACATCAGGTAAAAACTTAAACATTACGGCAAAAAGCAATGAAACCACTCCTAAGGATAATAAGAAGTTGAGTAGCTGAACAGCATATAATAATACATCTCCAAAATTATTGTCAATCCAGTTTCCTAGGATAGATATAATTGCAGAAAGTACCAATGTTATAAGAAGTAGAAAGGCAATGACTAGTATTAAGCCTAAAGAAGATGCTCTATCTAAAATCAATTTTTTGATTCCATTGTCAGGGCTTGACTCTACATCCCAAATATAGTTGAGGGATTTTTGCAACTGAAAGAATAGTGTAGTTGCACCAAATATTAATGTCAGCACTCCAATGGTTTTCATCACAAAACTACTATGATCCATCTCTGCACTGGCCAATAAGTCCTCCACACCTTTTGCGGCCTCGGCCCCCATAAATTGTGATGCCTGGGCGCTTATTTCACCTCGAATGGCATCAGCACCAAAGAGTGAACCCGCAACCCAGATTACAATCATTAGTAAACCTGGAATAGAAAATATAGCATAGTAAGCAATAATGGCACTTTGACGAAACGGGTCGCTATCATTCCAACTTTTTGCGGTGGCTTTTAGCATTTCCCAAATACTCTTAGGGTTTATCCTCATCTTTAATATTATCTTTCTTTTTAGCTTATAACCCAAAAAGGACTGTTTTGTTAATCGGTTTTTGAAAAACCTTTACAACGAATCAGGGTTTCATTACAAAACATATTATATGAGCATAGATGCTTACATCGTAATTGCCATACTTGTGGTGGCACTTTTTCTTTTTATTACAGAAAAAGTTTCCATCGATCTTACGGCTATATTGATTGCTGTGTCGCTAATGCTCACCGGGGTTGTAAGCATTCCTGAAGGTCTATCGGGGTTTAGTAACCAAGCCACTATTACCATTTTGGCTTTGCTCATTCTTTCTGCTGGCTTAGAAGAAACAGGGTTACTCGAGCGTTTAGGTTTTAGCTTATCAAAATTAGCGTCAAGCAGTGTTCCCATTACTTTATTGGTGATAATGATTCCTGCTGCTATTTTAAGTGCATTCCTTAATAATACTGCGGTTATCACCATTTTCCTCCCGATAGTAATAACCATGGCTAACCAAAAAAACATTTCACCCTCACTCCTACTCATGCCCTTGGCTTTTGTGAGTATCCTTGGCGGGATGAGTACACTGATAGGAACCAGCACAAACCTTTTGGTGAACACGGTTGCCCGTCAATACGGTACTGATGTTTTAACATTTTTTGAGTTTGCCCCCTACGGTATTGCCGGTGTTATATTCTGTATCGTTTTCTTCGCTTTTGGCGGATATAAACTCATTCCTTCTCGTAAGCGTGTGAAGGATTACAACCAAAAATTCACTACTGATACCTACCAAGCCGAGATAGTAATTTCTAACCCCGAATACATTAACTCCTTAAATTTAAAAGAGCTTTTTAAGAAGAAAGAAATTGAAATCATAAAACTGCTTAGAAAACGAGAAGTACAAAATGTACAACTCCATTTAGATGAACTGGAAAAAGATGACAGGCTTATTATAAAGGCAGATGTAAAAGCGCTGATAAGCTTACAGGAAGACGATGGATTGACGCTACACACTGGTATTAAAGAAGGACTGGAAAAAGATAAAGACAGTATAATTGCCGAAACCGTAGTAAGTCCTTCTTCGTCTCTAGCCGGTAATTTATTTAATCCTACTTCCTTTTATAGAAAATATGGTGCTTACCCTTTGGCTATTCGTCAGGTGAGTGATGTATACTTTAGGAACCTTGGCAAAAGACTTTTTGCGATAAACCGCCTAAATATCGGTGATAGTATTTTGGTGGAAGCACCTCCTCATTTTTTTGAAAAACCAGAAGTAAAACACGACCTCATTCAATACAGAATCCTACAAGGAAAATCAAAGCCTATCTTCAAACAACTTATAGCGGCTGCCATAATTTTGCTTGTGGTTCTTCTAGCTGCACTTGATGTTGTACCTATTGCCGTAAGTGCTCTTGGCGGAGTTGTTCTGATGGCTTTTTTAGGGATATTTAAAACCGAAAAGCTTTACGAAAAGATTGACTGGAAAATTTACTTCCTTCTTGCAGGGATTATTCCACTTGGAGTTGCCATGCAAAACACTGGCTTAGATAAAGAGATCGCAGCTTTGGTAATGACCAGCACCGAAGGTTTTGAGCCTTTTTGGGTGATTCTAGCCTTCTTCTTAACTACAACTTTGGTTACTAATTTTATTTCAAATAATGCAGCCGCACTTCTTATGGCACCAGTAGTTCTAAGTCTTGCCGGACAAACAGATATTGACCCTAAGGCTCTTCTACTAGCAGTGACTTTCGGAGCTAGTACTTGTTTTGTTTCACCCTTGGGCTATCACACATTGGCCATTATTTATGGCCCTGGTAAGTACAGGTTTAGCGACTACCTGCGAGCTGGCTTACCCATCACATTGGTAATTGCATTTCTATTTAGCCTTATGCTAGATTATAATTATAATGGTGATGCAGCCATCATCCGCTCACTTTTAGATAAATAAAAAAGGCTGACTCATTTCTGAATCAGCCTTTCCATTATTATAAAAGGAGATTTTCTATTTCTCCTCGCCATCAGCTTCAGGAGTTTCTCCTTCAGCGGTGTCTCCGGTTTCTTCAGTTGCAGCGG
>JAUHWX010000124.1 GCA_030427285.1 Bacteroidia bacterium | reverse complement strand
ATAGAAGACGATCCGGATATCATCGAGCTGATAAGCCTCCACCTTACGGATTTGGACTGTGCTGTAGAAAAGCAGATGAACGGATTAGAAGGTTTTAATGCCGCTCAGGCTTCTTCATTTGACCTTATTATTTTAGACCTGATGCTTCCGGGTATGGATGGAATTGCGATTTGTCAAAAACTTAGAGCACTGGACAATTTTACTCCTATACTTATGCTTACCGCAAAAGCTGAAGAATTTGACAAAGTATTAGGATTAGAATCAGGTGCCGATGATTACCTCACAAAGCCCTTTGGAATTAGGGAGTTTATAGCTAGGGTAAAAGCTATTCTGCGCAGGCAGGAAATTCATCAAGGGCAATCGGAAGAAAAACAAGCTTCAGAAATCACACGCGGCAATCTTCATATTAATAGGAATAATCGAAAGGTAACTTTAGGTGGAAACCGCGTAGAACTTACCCCTAAGGAATTTGATCTCCTCTGCCTGATGGCCGAGAATCCGGGAAGAAGTTTTGACCGCGACCAACTGCTTTCTTCAGTTTGGGGTTATGAATTTAATGGATACGAACACACGGTGAATTCACACATCAATAGGCTTAGGTCTAAAATTGAAGGAGACCTTTCTAAACCGCAATACATACTTACCACCTGGGGTGTAGGCTACCGCTTTAATGATGAAATATAAAGGCTATGAAAAAATCAAGTTTTAGAAAAAGCCTTTTGTGGAGGCTATCTGGCGCACTTTTGCTGTTGCTCATTTTTTTGGGAATTGCCTATGTTTCAATTACTACTTACTCTGCTCGTAAATATTACCAAGAGACCACGCAAAAGCTAAATGCTCACGTGGCGGAGCACATGCTTTTAGAGGTAAATCCCTTTGTGAATGGAGAAGTAAATGCTGAGGCAGTGGGTAAAATAATGCACTCCATGATGGCGGTAAACCCTTCTCTGGAAGTATACTTATTAGACCCTCAGGGAAACATCCTGAAATATGTAGTACTGGATAAAAAAGTACGCCTAAAAAACCTAAAACTTGAGCCTGTAAAGCAGTTTTTAGCGGATAGTGGAAAAACATTTGTACTAGGTGATGACCCAAGAAACCCTGGTGAAGAAACAATTTTTTCGGCTACAGAAGTTCGAAATGAAAGTGGACAACTGGAAGGTTACGTATACATGGTGCTGGCCAGCGAAGAATATGAAAATATAGCCGGAGCACTTTCTACCAGCTACTTTATGAAGCTTGGCGCTCAAACTTTTGCCATCACTCTTGTAGCAGCGTTTGCTTTAGGTATTTTTCTAATAGCTCTCCTTACCAGAAATCTCCGTTCGGTTATCACCACGGTAAAACGATTTGAAGAAGGCGATTACCATGCTCGAATTCCTGTGAAAAATAGTGGAGAACTAGCCGACCTTTCGCACACTTTTAATCATATGGCCGACACTATTCTTAAAAATATTGAAGACCTAAAGGAGGTAGACAAACTAAGGCGTGAGCTAATTGCTAATGTATCGCATGACCTACGCAGCCCCATGTCTGTAATACAAGGCTACATTGAAACGATGATGATAAAAGGCGACAACCTTAGAGATGAAGACCGAAGAAAATATCTTGAAATCATTTTTAAAAGCAGTGAAAAATTAAACCTTCTGGTAGCTGACCTTTTTGAGCTAAGTAAATTGGAAGCCCGACAAGTTCAGCTTCAAAAGGAGCGTTTTAACATGAACGAACTTTTGCAGGACACTGCCAAACAATTTCATCTTAAAGCAAAAGAGAAAAACATAAAGCTGCATACGGAGCTAAGCCACGAATCCCTGATTAAAGCAGATATAGGAATGATGCAGCGTGTTATTCAAAACCTGATGGACAATGCCTTAAAGTACACTCCTGAAGATGGCGAGATAACCGTGAAATCTGTCTTAATCAATGAGCACCTGGAAGTAAGCATTACCAACACTGGAAAAGGCATTCCTGAAAGCCAGCTCCCCCATATTTTTGACCGCTACTTTATGTTGGACAAAGACAAGCACGGCATTGATGGCACAGGCTTAGGACTGGCCATAGTGAAGAAAATTGTAGACATTCATGATGCTGACATTAGTGTACATAGTAGTGAAAATGGGAACACTTCATTTACCGTGGTGATGCCTGCAGCTTAACCCTATTCATTGAATTATCACCAAAGGTTTATATCTCTGTGATACTTCCGTGATTCTTTACAAAGACATTTGGAATAGTAATAATCAAAAAAATACTACCAAATGAAAAAGTCAGTAATATGGGCCATGGCAGCCTTAATGACCACCGCCATCGCCTGTGATAAGGAAGACAATGATGACGACAATTCTTCAACCACCAGCAGTTTAAAAATGAACATCTCCAACCTAGGAGAACTGGGTGCCGATGAGCGCTATGAAGGATGGATAATTGTAAATGGTAGCCCTGTAAGTACCGGTACATTTAGCGTGAGCTCCAGCGGGGTACCTTCTCAAACTAGTTTTGAAGTAGCAGCTTCTGACCTCGAGGCAGCGACAGATTATGTTTTATCCATTGAGCCATTTCCAGACAATGACCCTGCACCTAGTGCAATCAAAATTGCTGGAGGTTCCTTTTCAGGAAACAATGCTGCTGTAAGTGTAAATCACCCGGCAGCTCTCAATGCAGACTTTAACACTGCATCAGGAAAATACATTTTGGCAACGCCTACCACCACTGATATGAGCGATGAACACAGTGGAGTTTGGTTTTTAGACATCAGCAGTGGCTCACCAATGACCGGGCTAAACCTACCAGAATTACCCACAGGCTGGGTGTATGAAGGTTGGGTAGTTTTGCATGGAGAACCTATTACGACAGGAAGATTTACAGATGTAGACATGGCTGATATGGCTGCCCCCTTTAGCGGAAGCGATGCCTCAGGACCTCCCTTTCCAGGTGAAGATTTTGTAACCAACGCTCCTAGCCCACATTCTTTCCCAACAGATTTAAGTGGCGCTACAGCGGTAATTTCTATAGAGCCTGAGCCCGACAACTCCCCAATGCCATTTGCTTTTAAACCCTTGGTAAACATGATTAGCTCTTCAGCTATGGACCACGTTACTTATGACCTCAATAATCAAGTAAGCAGCAATTTCCCGATGGGTACGGTAACAAAATAATGTAGTTTGTTTTTGTTGGTTAATTCGAAAGCCGCTTTGCCTAAGGGTAGAGTGGCTTTATAGCAGTTTGTGGTTTGTGGGGAAATGGCACGCTGATGAAGCTGATCATGCAGGTTAAAACGGATTCTATACAAACTTAGCTTGAGGTGAAGGCAAGCAGATTTCGCAGATAAACGCAGAAAAATCAAACCGCTATTCATCTAATTGAAACCTATAAATCAGTCGAGCTCGATACACCAGACCGTCTTTAAAATCGGGGTTTAGCTGCTTCCGGTTGTCACCAAATTTAAAAGCCGACAAGCCCCATGTGATGTTATCTTCACTATCATACACCCGATAATTTCTACCAATGGAGTAACCCACTTTGGTTTGAATAATGATGCTTTTGCTTAAATCAAATTGCAAGTATCCATATACTTCGTTTGTAGATTTAGTCAAGTAATTATCTGGATTTCCCTGAAAAGGTTCATTGAGATAATAGGTTCTTACGAAGGAAGCAAAGCTTACTCCTGTCCTTACCCGTTCAAATATTTTGTAATTAATATCTGCCGATATAGGTAAAGTCGCATTTATTTCCAGCTTTTCGTTTGGACTTAAATAATACAAACCGAGAATGGGGACAAAGAAGGGCCCAAACAATTCAGAATTATAGTAAAGCCCAACTTTATAATTCAGATTTTTCCGCTTTTCATATTTCAACAAAGCAATTGCCCCAAGCTGAAAATCATTAGCGTCAATGCTTTTAAAATCTGAAGCCAATTTGGGTAACAACAAGTAGGTTCCACTCCACTTTTCGCTGTGCTTTATATTCATTCCAAGCTTTAGCATAGTGGTGTAAACCGAGGTAAGATTTGGCTCTGCCGGGTTTACCTTGGTGGAAATAGATTCAGCATAAAACCCAGTAAGGAAAGCATTGCCATTTTTCAATTTTACGGGAAGAGTCACGTCCATACCATATTCCTGCACCCGTGTTTCGGAGGTGGTACTATCAAATTGATTGGCTGGAGTATTAGCATAAAAAAACTTGGCTAAATCCACATAGTTCTGGGCCGAACAAAGAGAACATAGTGCAAGAAATATTAGCGTTAAGCTTGATTTCATAAGCAGTTTTTAGTGAGCTAAAGATGCGAAAAAGCTCAAAGTGAAATTCACGACATTCAAATAATTGAATTTAAAACACTGAAAACGTGTGCTTTAAAATGTTTTATTCTAACACCCCAATCTCATTCCCCACAAGGGCTCGTAAGTGCTGATGTAAAACAATCAATTTAAATTCAAAAAAAAATGAAAAAGTCAATTTTAATAAAAAGTCTTGGTGCTGCCGCAATATTCTTCTCTTTTGCTACCTCTGGTTTAGCACAAAAGAATCCGATGGTGGGAGGTGCCGAAATGAGCCCAAAGAAAAACATTATTGAAAATGCCGTAAACTCTGAAGACCATACAACATTGGTAGCCGCTGTAAAGGCAGCCGGACTTGTAGAAACACTTCAAGGGGAAGGGCCATTCACAGTATTTGCCCCTACCAATAAAGCTTTTGATAAGCTGCCAAAAGGTACCGTAGACAATTTGCTAAAGCCTGAAAATAAAAAGATGCTTACCTCTGTGCTTACCTACCATGTAGTAGCCGGAAAGTGGGATGCAAAAGGCGTAATGAAAGCCATAAAAGATGGTGGTGGTAAAGCCGAAGTAAAAACCGTACAAGGTGAAATGCTAACCCTAATGACCAAGGATGGCAAAGTAATGGTTCAAGACGCCAAAGGAAATGTTGCCACAGTAACTATCGCTGATGTTTACCAAAGTAATGGAGTAATCCATGTGGTGGACAAGGTGCTTATGCCTTAATAACATTCAGCTTAACTAATGTGAGAGCGGTGTACCGAAAGGTGCATCGCTTTTTTGATTTATTGTATAGATGGACTTATTTTACCTCCAAACATTTTCAGCATGCCCAGCTCCAAAAAATCGCCCAAGTTCAAAACCTTTCTTACACCCTCGGAAAAGGGCGGAATGTTTCATTACCCCCACATGGATATTCCTTTTGAAATTGCTGATGCACTTTTAGGCGAAAGCAATCAAGTGAGAGTAATCATGTATTTGGAAAACGGAGTTAAACTACATCGCGCTTTGAAGCGAACTAAAAATGGGGAAACACGCATTGCTTTAGGTAAATCCACTTTGAAGCAAGCTAAAATAAACCCAGACCTTGAGGTATCTCTATATTTAGAAATAGACGAAACAGAGTTTGGTTTTGAAATGCCGGAAGAGCTAGCCGAAGTGATGCGCCAGGACCCTGAAGGCGATAAAGCTTTTAGAGAATTAAAACCGGGCTTACAAAGAAGCTTTCTTCATTACATCGTTTCTGCCAAAACGGTGGACCCGCGCATCAAGCGTTCGCTCAAGCTTATTGATAATTTGAAACAAGGAATAATTTCGGCTGGTACACACACTTCCTAGTTCAGTCAAAAGAGTTTTAAAATATAACTGGGTACTCTATTTTTTAACACTGAGTCCTCAGAGTACCACAGAGTTTTTTTGCTTTCTTGGCAGCTTTGTATGCAATTTACAAATTCAATATACCCTTCAGCAATTGATACCCACTTCTGCTCACAGGCACCCGGGTGTTATCTTTTAACAAAGCCACATGACTATTTTTCTCATAAGGGTCTATCCTTGAGATGTGTGAAATGTTTATCAGATGTGAACGATGAACTCGCACAAAAACATCTTGGGTCAATGTTTTTTCAAAATGCGTTAAGGTTTTCTTTTTCATGAAGTTTCCCTGAGCCGTAAATATTTTCACATAGTCATCATCCGCCTCCAGGCGAATAATGTCTTTTACAGGAATGATACGAATCTTAGCGCCATCCTTTATTACAACCCTATTTTGGTCAGTAGTTTGAACGGCTTCTTCCACTACTTTTTTTACATTTTCAGGTGAGGCGCCTTGGCGGGCAAGAAACTTTTGAAGTGCTTTATCAAAGCGCTCTTTAGAAAATGGTTTCAACAAATAATCCACAGCATTTTGCTCAAAAGCTTTGATGGCATACTCATCAAATGCCGTGGCAAAAATTACGGCTGGCGGTTCATCCAAAAGTTCGAGCATTTCAAAGCCACTGATTTTTGGCATTTGAACATCCAAAAAAACAAGGTCAGGCTGATGCTCATTAATAGCTTTCAGTCCTTCGAAACCATCATGGCAACGACCCACTATTTCTACCTCGGCATAATCTTGAAGATACTCTTGCACCAAATCACAAGCCAGTGGTTCATCGTCAATTAAAAGTGCTTTAATTTTTTTCATATTAATTATAATCTAACTCCAATTCCCCACTCCAACCAGTCGGCCGCTATACCGGCTCTTGTTTTCAGTCCCAGTTGGGCAAACCAACGGTCATTAATATCATACTTTCCAGCGGGCCGCATAAAGAATGCTCCTTTGATATCGGGTGCATATATGTAGCTACCTACCTGCATACGTATAGTGCATCGCCATATTTTATAATCATATCCCACATGGTAACCCACTTCATAAGGGTCTTCATCAAAACCCAGCATATTTCCATCATAAAAGAAATCCAAACCTACCACGGCTGCATGTTTAAAATGAAAAAACCTTTGAAACTCCACCATTGAGGTTGCGTCAAAGTATTTAACATCAGTGTTTTTGTCCTTTAAGTTTTGGCTAAAGCCTCCTGCTAAGTGAATCAAGAAGTTGCTCTCTTTATAATCACGAAGGTTTTCATCTGGCTCTTTGTCATAGCTAGGCCTAACGTCCCACAGCTTGTCTGGCTTATATCCAGGGTTGTTTTTCCTTTGTAATTTATTAAAATGATACCTCATCCCAAGATTTACACCTACCATATTAAGCCCATGGTTTGGTTGAGCCATTCGTCCATTACTTATATGAGTAACATCCACAGCATATAGCAAATCCATTTCACGGTTTATTGCAAATCGACCACCAAAACTGTAGTTATAATATAAAGCCAGGGATGCGCCAATGGCATCATTCATTGGATTTTTTACTTGGTCATATTTGCGCAGGTTATACGCTATCCCGAGGCCTACTTCCGAAATCCACACATGCCGGCCCAACTTGGAAAGCGGAAAGCTCGCAAATCCAAAAAAAGCATTAGGATTACCAATAACCCTGGGGCTACCTACAAAGCCACTATACCAGCCTAAGCCAAAAGACGGGTACCTGTAGTTATGCTCCCACCCTTTACTGCCATCCATTTGCCATCCAAATCTAAACTCGTAAGCTCCATAGCCTTTTTCTAAAAAAGGATTGAGATCTTCACCCGAATACAAGTGAAAACCTGCATGCCCTTTAACTTCTACAAAACGATAGTTTAGTGGTTGAGCCTTTACCTTGAAGGCAAATGCCGTAAGCAGAACAACCACATAGAAAAACTGATATTTTGTACTAAAACAATTCAAGCCCGCTATACATTTACCATTGGCACTTTGAGGCGAACTATAAACTGTCCGTCATCGCCACTCATTTCCAGTAAGTCTTTTCGAGCATAAAGTAGATATAATCGCCTTTTTACAGAGCGAAGGCCAAAGCCTGTTCCTTTAGGAGGTTGCATGTCAGAATCGTAGGGGTTATTAATTGTGAGCAACAAGATATTATCTTCAGCCTTGCAGGCAAAGGTTATCACCAAATTTTCGGTGGTGCCATAGAGCCCGAATTTTATGGCATTTTCCATGATAGGCTGTAGGATAAGTGGGGGCAATTTCCAGCTCAAGTATTCTTCTTCGCAATCTATTTCCACCTTTAGGCGATGTCCAAAACGAACCTGCTCAATATCCAAGTACAGCTTCAAATAATCCAGCTCTTCGCCAAGGGTGATAAACCGTTGATCTTCCCGCTTAAGTGTGCCCCTTAAAAAATCAGAAAGCTGCTGCACCATGGTGCGTGCTTCCTGCGGACGGCTACCAATAAGTGAGTTTATAGAGTTTAAGCTATTAAACAAAAAATGCGGTTGCAACTGTTGGCGAAGTTTAAAAAGCTCGGCCTCCTTGGCCATCCGTTCAGTTTCTTCCTTACGCCTTTGTTCTCCCTCTTTTTCACCCAATTGGTACCAAATAAAACTAAAGAGAGTTGTTCCTGCTAAAATGAGATAACAAACCGAAAAGCGATAGAAGGCACTTGAATCAAAGAATAAAGTATAATCTGCATCATTGATAATGGCCAAAATGAGAACATCGGTAAGCTTGAGCCATAGGTAAGCCAACACCAAGGGCAACATTACTACGTAGAGACCCTTTCCCCGTGAAGGGTGATAATAGGACAGGGTATTGGTAGTGAAAAACACTAAAGCGCCCACAAAAAACCAGCTAATCACGGCATCAATAGAACCAGTGCCCACTGGAATGCCGTAGTAACGAAACATTCCATAAGACTGAACTCCCGCCAGGGCCAAAAGGCAAAGCAGGAGTATCAGGGTATTTTTGCGATACGCTAATGGGTTTATGACCAAGGTTACCAGGTTTTGCACGCTAATGTAATTGAAAATTCAGACCACAGTTTACAGTCGATAGTCAGTAGCTTAAAATCATGTAGACTTTCTTGCACTGACTATGGACTGTTGACTATTTACTCACTTTAATAGCTCACAATGTCCATCCCGCCAAATACTACGGCTCCGGTAAGAATCAACCTTTTGTTGTCCGGAACAACCTCTACCGCAGATACACGCTTATCTTCAACACCTCCCATTACACCGGTAATATTGTTTTGTATTTCCCAGTTTGGTGGAACAATCAGTTTCAACCCACCAAAAATGGCCACACAATCTATGGTAATGGTATTCTCAAAATCAGCTTGCAGAAGATTGATTTCAGTACCTCCAAAAATGGTTACGGTTTCTCCTCCCTGAAAATCCTTTGCGATAATTCGTTTTTTACTGCCATTAAAGACGGACACACTATCAAGGCGGTTAGACCTGTCCGCATCAAAACCGCTCGTATCCTTTTTTACATAATCTCCATTATAGCTTTCAGAGCTCCACTGTTTACGTCTCCCCTTGGGGCGCACAATTACTATCAATCCAACTATGATGATGGCAATAGGCCAGAAAAATTCGCGGATTTGAAATGGAATGTAGAACATATCGTTGATAAGAAATATCGTACCAATGGTCATCAAAATCCAAGACGCTGGCTTGCGAAAATCGCTGCTAATTCCAATCATAAGACCAATAAAAATGAGGAGCGTTTGCCAGCTAAAAATCCAGCTGGGAATCATAACATCCATTTTACGGAGTAATAGTATTACTCCAAAACCGATAATTACCACACCGGTAACTATTCCTTTTTTACTTCTGTTGTTTTGTACTTCTGGGCTCATGTGTATATAATTTTAGATTAGGTTATAATTAATTGATACACCAAAAGTATGTGGACATTCCTCTATACAAAAGGGCTTCGCGGTAAGCGAAATATAAAAAGGCGGTGAATGGTGGAAACGTGGGGGTGGGGAATTCCACGTTGGCAGAATAGCAGTTTACAATCTGTTAAACCTAATCACCTTTCCTGCATCACACTTTCAGCATGCTGTACAGGCATCCATTTTTCAAAAATGCTCGGCTTGCCTTTGCGATAGGTATCGTAGCTGTAGCGCTTTACTTT
>JAUHWX010000123.1 GCA_030427285.1 Bacteroidia bacterium | reverse complement strand
GTGCTCAAAGCACGACTGCAATCTGAAGGTATTCGAGTATATCTCCTCAATGAAAATCTAAATTCTATACTTCCCGGAGCATTTTCTATGGTAAAGGTGCAGGTAGACCTGAATGATTCCTTTAGAGCGATGGATGTGCTTTATGAGGAGTGAATTTTATTAAAGGGTTTCTAAATATTAGATAAGTGGAGCCAAAAAACTACAAAGTTCAGTTGACGAAATCATGGCAACTTCTTGGTCTTATGTTGTCATTTATCGGGATTTTCGTTTTTTCTATTTTTCTTTCACAGAAGTTGGATCTTGGAATACTTGGGGCTGTGCTGTCGATGCTTATTTCTGTGGGTTATTTTTTCATCTTAAAAAAACGACTTATCCACACATCTGTACTAAGGCTGTGTAAAAATGAAATCGTCATTGGAGGTAATCCAATTTATTTCAAACACATTCTAAACTATAAGGCTCACAGGGCGAAAGGTGCAGGTTTAAAACTAAGGATGAAAGATGGTAAAATCTTATGGCTAAGTTCGAATGACAATTTCTGTGATGCTGGGGAGTTCGTCAGGTTTGTTAATGATTTTGAAATAAGAGTGAGTAGAATTCCCGAGATAATTAAGGTAAAGTCATTTGGAGAAACCAAGTGGGGACTGTACTTAGCAGTTTCCTCAACGGCACTTTTGACTGTGGTTATTTTCCTGCTGCCAACTAGAGGAGAACATTTTGAGTTTTCTATAATTGGGATGTTACTAGTTTCCTTAACAACTCTGTGGAGTGGTATTGAAATAAGAAAAAGACTTCTTAACAAGAGGTAAACTCAAGCTGTGTTTAGCACCTCAAACCACTATCTATTTGAGGATAGTAAGAAACTCCAATTTATATACCTAAAGAGGTGCTAGTGTCCTCTTTTCTGCCAAAGCAAATCTAATAATCGCGTAAAGCTGAAAAGCTAAAAGGATGGTTCCTAAAAGCAAATGTGAAGGCTGTGCAAATTTTGGAATGTCAGCATAGTTTAGGATGATTCCTAAAACTACCTCTAGCCCAATTAGTATCATCACGGCATTCAGTTCTTTAAAGCCTAGCTGGTGTTTCTTATTGAGTTTCCACAACCAATAATTGAGAACTAATACAATGATTGAAAAACTTCGATGCACATAAAATTGCCAATCTAAGTTTTCAATCCAATTGCCACGGGCTATTCCAGCTTCGTTGAGGTGGTCCACTTGCTCGCGTACCTGCGTGCCAATCACAATTTGGATAAGGGTAAGAATAATGCTGAGGATGAATAGATTTTTGAAAAGAGGAGTAAAGCTCATCTTGGGTAAATTCTCTCTGTTGCTCATGGCAAGCTGCACCAAAAGAAGAGCAACAATGAGCAAAGCGCCCATCATGTGGATGGTAATGCTGCCAGGAATTAGGTTTCCATCGACCACCAATTTTCCGAGCCAGGCTTCAAAACCCAGCATAAAAAGACCAAGGAAGGAAAGGGCGAAATAGCGCCAATCTTTGCGAATATATAGTGCTGTAAAAAAAACCAGTATAAGCATTGGTACACCAGAGAGAGCACCGAGTAGGCGATTTATATATTCCGTCCAGGTGTGGAAAGGGTTGAAAATGGCATAATCATGCTTGGTGTATTTTTCCCAATGCTCAGGCGAAAAGTTGCTACCTGAAGTAAAGTCTTCACTTGCCACTTGCAGGGCTTCGTCTACTATTATCATTTGGCCTTTTACAAACTCTTGGTTTGGGTGCCATTCTATTTGGTCGCGCTCAGTTGGTGGAATTAAGTGACCAAAACATTTAGGCCAATCCGGACATCCCATTCCTGAGCCAGTCATCCGTACCACGCTACCAGCAATGATTACGAGGTAAATAAGCACCAATTCTATCCTTGTGAGTTTGCGTATCCACTTTTTCATAGTGGCGCAAAATTAAGGTAGGAAGTGGTACGGAACGATTCTAAATAGTTTAAAAGTCCACAGTCAATAGTCCGCAGTCCACAGCTGAAAGTTCGATGAGTTATTGCTTCTCAAATTTCCCCTGGCAAGGCTCTATACAGGGGTAGAAAATAATCAAATGATTTCCTGTAATTTCAAAGGGAAGCTTAGAGCAATTTGCCGATGTAATAGTTGAGTCGGTAAAAGAATAAGTGCCCGTGGTAGCTGAGTTTGAGGAAATGGACATGTCGCAAAGTTTACCATTACTTACAACTGTACCGTTGGTTTTGAACTCGATAGTTTTGTTGCTGCTTACAGGTTGAAAGGTTCCACTTCCATCTCCTGGGTCGGCCAATACTTCAATCAGTTTATAGGTGTCTCCGGTGGCTGTTTCTGTTTGTTTGTCATCATCCTTGGAGCATGAAGCAATTATTCCAAGGATAAGGAGAAATAGGGCTGCTCTTTTCATGGTGTAAATTTTTTACGGGGTTTACCTATTTGATGCGAATAGAGCAGGAATGGTTGCGTAGAAAGAACTATCAAAGTTTATTAAAAGTAAATTTCCTGAGCCAACCTAAACGTATTGGCATGGGCATCCACTATATCAGACAGCTTATGCGAATAACCACCGCCCATATTTACTGCCACGGGAATGTTGTTTTGTTTGCATCTTTCCAACACAAACTTATCGCGCTGTTTGCAGCCGTCCATGCTTAGTCCAAGCCGTCCAAGTTTATCGGTGGCTAATACATCTACACCACTTTGAAAAAAGATAAAATCAGGCTGAACTTCGTCAATAAGTCGTGGAAGGTTGTTTTCTAAAGTTTGAAGATAAAGTCCGTCTTCTGTGCCATCGGGTAGTTCAATGTCAAGGTCAGAAGATTCTTTGTGCATCGGGTAATTCTTTTCCCCATGCATGGAAAAAGTAAATACACGGCTTTCATTTTCCATAATCTTGGCCGTTCCATTTCCTTGGTGAACATCCAAATCAACTACAAGAATTTGCTTCGCGAGATTATTATCCAAAAGCCAGTGGGATGCCAGGCAAATGTCATTAAGCAAACAAAAACCTTCACCACTATTAGCATAAGCGTGATGTGTGCCTCCGGCAATATTCATAGAAATGCCATACTCTAAAGCATGTTTGGCATTATCTATAGTACCCTGGCAAATGGTGATTTCACGTTCCACCAATTTAGGTGTAAGCGGAAAACCAGTCTTGCGCTCCTCTTGTCTGGTGAGGGAATTGGTTTTGAGTTTCTCCCAGTATTCTACGGTATGCGATCTTAGTATTTGCTTTTCGCTGAGTTTCTCTGGGGCAAAAAAGTTGTCTTTGCTGCAGGTTCCTTCATACAAAAGTTGTTCAGGTATAAGCGAATATTTGGCCATTGGAAAACGATGACCAGGAGGCAAAGGATGGTGGTAAATTGGAGAATAAGCAATTTTAAGCATTACTGCGAAATAATGCTTTTTGTATAAAAGATGTTCAGATACGCAGTATAAATTAATCTACATCACGTGAAAGGTAGCTGGCTTTTTGATTGGTTTGTTTGTTCACCTCCAAATAAACTGTACTTGCAATGGCGGCAATCACAGATTGTAAGCTTTCTGGTGATTTGCCTTTGGTCATTATTCCGATAAGGAAGGGTTTGACAGGGTGGTACACGATGGCAAAATGATGGTACTGATGATGAGTTTCGTCAATCTTGCGATGGCCATATTTTTGACTAATCTCTATTTCGGTAGGAATAGCTTGGCGAATACCGTTGCCGTAACCTGTTTCTGCAAGCATGCTCAATGCTTTCTCCGACATTTCGGGAGATAAGTATGAAGCGTTGAAAAGCGTTCGGAAAAAGGAAGAATAACGTCTTACCGTAATGTAATCATCAGTATAGTTTAATTTATTCGGTGTTTCCAGTTTTAAGTCGGTCTCTACTTTATGGCGAAATCCAGGTGCTACCTCGTCTATAAATTGCAAGAGGAGTATGGTTGCTTCATTGTCAGAAGCCACTACCATTACTTCCAAAAGTTGATCTACGGTATAGCTTCGTCCTCTAATTAGGGTACTGTTATCAACAACTCCAGTAGCTTTATACTTCTTCTCTGATGGTGAGTTGTAGGTAATGGGCTGTTTGAGAATACCTAAGTTTTGCTCCGCATATTTCAGGATCGTAATAAGTAAGGGAACCTTCAATAAGCTAGCGGGAGAGAATGTTTCTTTTTCATTGATTCCAATCACCTGATCATTGGTAAGATCACGGTAATAAACAGAAATGGATTTAGCAACTCCTTTTGCAATTTGCTTATTCACACTATTCTGAATAATGCTGCTCAAGTCAGGTACAGGGCGAATGTCATATTCATGATACTCGGGTGAGTCGGCCAGAGGGTTGGTAAATCGTTTTTTTTTGAATGTAGAAACTGGTTTTTGTTCAACTGTTTTGACAGTGGATACCGTTGGGGCGGGTTCTTTTTTGTTGCCTAAAAAATAGATAGCTGCAGCGCCAATAAGAATACCGGCAGCAAAAATGAGAAGGTACAATCCCTTGGATGGTTTCTTCTCTATGGGGGCGGGTTTATTTTTCAAATACTCTAAGAATAACGGTGCAAAGTAGTTCAAAAATGCATTTGCCGAGCAGCTTGAAAAATAAAATCCAGACTCAGGTATTAGCCCAAATCTGGATTCAAAATAGCTTATGTGTGTAAAATAATTCTATCTAAGCTCAGCCCCATATTGATGCTTAAAGCTACCAAGAATTTTTTCCATCACTTTATCAACTTGTTTGTCGTTCAGGGTTTTTTCATCATCGCGCATCACAAAACTCATGGCGTATGATTTTTTGCCTTCCGGCAGATTTTTGCCTTCGTACACATCAAACAAGTTTACCTTACGGAGAATCTTCTTTTCGCTACGTTCTGCGGTCTGCTTCAAGTCTGTGTAGTTTACACCTTTATCCAAAAGCAAAGCTAAATCTCTACGAACCTCCGGATACTTTGGAAGCTCTTGGAACATGATGGTGTTTTTCTTCGCCTTTTTTGCTAAATATTCCCAGTTGAAATCAGCTACAAAAACATCTTGTTTTACCTCTGCTTTTTTGGCTACAGCCGAATTTATTTTACCCAAAGTGATCACCTCCTGCTTATTGATGAAAATACCTAAGGCAAAATCATACATCGGGTTTTCTACTTCTTGTTCCGTCCAATTAGTGAAACCAAGAGAAGCAAGGATAAACTCCACTTCAGCTTTTAAGTAATAGAAATCAGTTTTGCCGGCTGGTGCTTTCCACACTTCTTCCTGCTGATTTCCGGTTTTGGTGATAGCCAGGCGTTGTTGTTCGCTGTATTTGCCTTCAATATTTTGGTACACCTTGCCAAACTCGTACAAGCTAAGGTTGGGGCGCTGGCGGTTAGCATTGCGAGACACAGTTTCTAAAGCTCCAAAAATCAAACTCTGACGCATCACGCCTAAATCCTGACTAAGTGGATTGAGCATGGCTACCGACTCTTCTTCTTTAAAGCCATTGCCTGTATAGTATGAACTCTTGGTCAAAGAGTTGTTCATGATTTCATTAAAACCACGGGCACTTAGTGCCGAGCTAACTTTTTCGCGGTAACGCGCCTCACTTTTTTGATCCGTTTGCGCTACAGAAATGTGCATTTTGTGGCCAATATCAATGGCATTAAAACCATAAATGCGAAGTATTTCTTCTACAATATCAGCCTCGCGAGTTACATCGGCACGGTATGGAGGTACGGAAAGCAAAAGTGTATCCTTGCCATTATCCGATTTTATTTGAATGTCAAGTGCATTAAGGATTTTACGAACCATATGCGGTTCTATTTCCTGACCTATCAAAGTGTTGATACGGTCCAAGTTCACCTCAATTTCGGTGTGCTCAATTTCAGATGGATACTCATCTTTGATGTCCATAGAAATTTCACCCCCACAAATGTCGCGCATCATAATAGCTGCGCGCTTTAGAGCGTAAATTGTCATTTCAGGATCTACGCCACGCTCATATCTAAATGAAGCATCGGTATTCAAAGCGTGTCTCTTGGCCGTTTTACGAACCGAAACAGAATTGAAATAAGCCGCTTCTATAAAAACCTGTGTGGTTTTTTCGCTTACGCCTGAATGTAAACCGCCCATTACACCAGCTATGGCTACAGGCTTTTCGGTGTCGCAAATCATTAAGTCATTTGCATCAAGTTCGCGCTCTTTGTCGTCCAAAGTGGTAAACTTGGTCCCTGCCGGAAGATGCTTTACAACGATGGTGTGGCCAGCAATTTCATTGGCATCAAAAGCATGAAGCGGGTGCCCTGTTTCGTGAAGAACATAATTTGTAATGTCCACCACATTGTTGATAGGGCCAATGCCAATCGCACGAAGGCGGTTTTGCAACCAGTCAGGTGACGGGCCAACTTTTATATTTTTAAGCGAAACACCAGCATAGCGAGGGCAAGCATCGGTGTCTTCTATTTTTATGGTAAAGGGTAAATCTTTTGCGTAAACGCTAAATGAAGAAATGGTTGGCAAAGCAGATTCTACACCTTCTTTTCCTTGGCGGATAAGAGCAGCGCGTAAATCGCGAGCTACACCAAAATGGCACATGGCATCGGTGCGGTTTGGCGTAAGGCCAATTTCGAATACATGATCACTTTCGATATTGAAATATTCAGCAGCCGGAGTTCCCACTTTGGCTTCAGCCGGAAGAACCATGATTCCATCATGCGATTGCCCCATTCCAAGCTCGTCTTCGGCACAAATCATTCCTTCCGAAACTTCCCCACGAATTTTACTTTTCTTTATTTTGAAGCTATCATCTTCGGTATAAATAATGGTACCTACGGTAGCCACAACTACCTTTTGGCCTGCAGCCACATTTGGCGCACCACACACAATCTCTAATGGAGTTTCACCACCTACATTTACTGTAGTCTTGCGAAGGCGGTCAGCATTTGGGTGTTGTTCGCAAGTAAGCACTTCGCCAATCACCACGCCTTTTAGTCCACCTTTTATGGTTTCAATTTCATCTACACCTTCCACCTCAAGTCCGGTGTCGGTAAGAATTTCGGCAACAGCTGCCGGTTCAAGATGTATGTCGATATATTCCTTAAGCCAGTTGTAGGAAATTTTCATGTATCCGCAATTTTAGCTGGCAAAGGTAAAATTAGAACAGTAACTGAGGATTCGAAAATTCGAAGATTTGAATATTTTTCACGCAAAGAGCGGGAAGAAGTTCGCGCAAAGGGCAAAAGTTCCATCCAATTTAAATGAGCATAGTGAGATGTAGAGTTTTAAAGAAAGAACTGCATCAGTCTTTCTTTGCTCCTTAGCGGCTTTGCGTGAAACAAAAGTGAAGCATTCCGCGTCCCATTTCTCTAAAGCTCTGAAACGAAAGTCTTCTTATAATCGTCAAAAGGAGTTTTCTTGTAGCTATCGCTACCGATAAACTTGATTACCTCCTCAAACTGCTTTGGCGCCATATAGCCAGGGATGGGCTGAATCATTTTTAACTGTTCATCGAGGTATACCATGTGCGGATAGGACATTTTTCCATTTAGAAGAGCGGCTGCCAATTCGTGATAGCCTCTTTTGCCTTGAGCTACAAATTTGAAAGTTCGGCCTTGAAAAACGATAGAGTCTTTTTGTTCGGCATTAAACTTTACAGCGTAGTAGTTTTCATTTACATACTGCGCAATCTTTTCATTTTTGAAAGTGTCCTTGTCCATTTTTTTACACCAGCCACACCAATCGGTGTAAACGTCAATCACAATCTTCTTTGGATTTTCTTTGGCGGCAGCTTCGGCTTCCTCTATACTCATCCAGTTTATGCTCTCCTGAGCAAAAGTGAAAGTAGAAGCGATTAAGGCAAAAAGTAGAAATAGATTTTTCATGTCAAATATTTTGGTTCTGCTTTTACTCAAAAGCTGTTCCAAATATAGGAGGATTATAAGAGTGCCAAAGTAGGGTAGATGACACTTGTGAAAAATGAGCAATTAGACCACCCGAGACTGACCCAACCTTTGTATGGAGAAAGCGTGTATTTAGGTATTCTACAATAAGGAAAACTAAAAACTATGAAACGCATTTTTATCAAATGGTTTGTTGTTCCTATTTTTCTATGGATGTCTGTGGGATGTAAGTACTACCAATATCGGCCAGATTTGGGCCTGGAGCGATGGGAGTATCAAAGCTTTGACGGGGAAGAATGGAAACGGGTGGATGAAAGATATTATTTGGTGCTTCACTATGGTTCAGATACCTTGGAATTATATGATGTTGAATACAGTAATTATGAATTTAAGGGCCACACCAGACCTTTTAGAGGTTTGCCACTTGAGTATTACAAACATGCAGTTCCATATCCTGGTGAAAACATAGGACGTCCATTTTTTGGTGAATCTGGTCCTGCAACAAACCAGATCCATTTCTTTCTTGACCGTTGCACAAAATTGGATTCATCACAAGTGAAATTTGCTCTTTATCATGATGTAAGGAGTGTTGAGTTTGTGAAGCAATCACCCAAAAACTACATCGGTGGTTTGGCCTTTGTAGCTTCAATTGCCATTCCCGCATACATATCTCTGGGGCTGTTTTTTATGTTGGCCGCCTATGACGAATAGGTAGGAAAATAGAAAGCCCCACCAAATGGCGGGGCTTTGCTAGTTAAATATTCAACTCAAGCTTAGTGGCTATCCACTGCCGCCTGGTCTTCATCTTCACTCATATCGCGCTCGGCTTCTTCTGCTCCATGGGTAAGCTTCTTCAGCTTTTTGAGGAACAGGATAAGTAGTAAACCAAATGCACCGGTAAAAATGGTGATCATTATAAAGGTGCGTAGTTCACGCTCATTAGAAGCTTCAAACAGTACAATTTCACCTTTGTAACTACCTATGTTTACATCCACACTTTCGCCTGCAGCAATTGCATTGCGGTCTTTTTCATTTTCAAAAGTAATGGTAACGTGCTGAGGATTATCACGTGTTGCTTCTTCTTCCATCAAAGCTTCTTTTAGAGCTTCCTTATTGGTTTCATCCAGCTGGATAAACTCCTCCATTTTTTGCTTAGACCCATCTTCGGTGGTAAGTATTACAGAGCCACCATCCATATAGGCGAGTCCTTTTACATCAAAATTGTGGGCTTTGGCCAAAGTAGTGTCAGGCACAAAGTCACCCTGCCCTTCATAGTTATTATATACTTCAGAATAGATAGGTTCACTCTGAGAAGACTCACCAATCACACCAGCTACCTTATTTCCTAAGCCTGTAGCAGCAAAATAAACTCCCATCATAATGGATACATATTTTGCAGGAGCCAACTTGGTAATAAATGAAAGTGCTACCGGAGAAGCAGAAAGTTCACCAATAGTGTGGAACAAGTAAGCAAGGATAATCCAGATTAGAGCGGCTTGTGTGCCATTAAGCACCTCCATAGATGCTTTTGCCATAAACAAAAACCCAAGTCCCATAATGATGGTACCCATAGCCATTTTGAAAAGTGATGAAGCTTCACCACCCTTACGTTTTCTCCAAGCCCAAAAACCTGCTACTATGGTTCCAAAAATTATAATGAAAATCGCGTTTACCGATTGAAATACCGAAGCTGGAATTTCCCAGCCTAGTACTGATCTATCTACTTTTTGCTGAGTATAAATATTCATCAAACCTCCGGCTTGCTCAAAGGCACCCCAGAATACGATTACAATAAGAAAGCTAATTAAGAGAACCACATAGCGATCTTTTTCTATTTGGGTAAGCTCGTTGTAAATAACCATCATCAGGCCTACTACCAAACCTAGAAAAGCAGTTAAAAGTCCGTATCCAATATTTCCAGAAATCACCAAGTACACAGCTAACGCTTCGATAAGAAAGAAAACACCCATCGGTATTTT
>JAUHWX010000336.1 GCA_030427285.1 Bacteroidia bacterium | reverse complement strand
AGGTTCTCGACTCAAAATTGGTTACCACATCACCCTGATGATGCTTAGGGCTGGTGCGACTGTAATTGCCACCACACGTTTCCCTGTAGATTCAGCTTTACGATTTTCGCAAGAACCTGATTTTACCAAATGGGGGCATCGACTAAAAATCCATGGTCTGGATTTGAGACATATTCCAAGTGTGGAAATATTCTGCAACTTTATAGAGCAGCAGTATGACCGTTTGGATGTTTTGATAAATAATGCGGCTCAAACGGTGAGGCGCCCAGCTGGGTTTTATGCTCACCTTATGCCAAATGAAGAACGTGATTTTGCAGAGCTTCCAAAGTATGCAAAAGATCTATTAAAGGATCACGATGCTTGCTTGAAGGAGCTTCGTGTTTTGAGTTCAGGCTTTGAAGAAGGGCAAAGCAAAAACCTTCCGGTAAGCTGGCACGGAAAGCAATTGGGCGTGGGGCTTAGCTCTTCGGCTAAATTGTCGCAAATTCCCTACAGCATTGATAATTCATTGACACCCGAAGAGGT
Source organism: Bacteroidia bacterium (assembly GCA_030427285.1). Lineage (GTDB taxonomy): Bacteria > Bacteroidota > Bacteroidia > Flavobacteriales > Schleiferiaceae > Owenweeksia. Next base: position 1,403 of record JAUHWX010000336.1, on the reverse strand, counting down.
ATTCCCGCAAGGGAAGCTTGACGCAGATTTGCAGCAGGTAGATTTGCGAAAAACCAACAGCTGGAGGTTGAAGCTTGGTGAGATAAACACCACCGAAATGCTGGAGGTACAATTGGTGAATTCTGTTGCTCCATTTGTGCTGTGCAACCGCTTGGCTACTTTGATGAAAAAAGAAAATACAGGCATCAAGCACATTATAAATGTGTCGGCTATGGAAGGTAAATTTCACCGCTGGCACAAGGAAGATCGCCATCCGCATACCAATATGGCCAAGGCAGCTCTCAATATGATGACACATACTGCGGCTTCTGATTTTGCCAAATATGGCATTTATATGAACGCTGTAGATACGGGCTGGGTAACCGATGAGGATCCGGCAGAACTGGCAAGGAAAAAAGAAGAGATACACGATTTTCAGCCGCCTCTTGATATTGTGGATGGTGCGGCCCGTGTGATGGATCCATTATTTGATGGAATAAATACAGGTAAGCATTGGTGTGGTAAGTTTTTGAAAGACTATAAACCGATTGATTGGTAAGGGTACTAAAAAAGGTAGACAGATCAAAAACCCCCGCGGGGTGAAATGTTGGTAGCCTCGACACGCCCATGCGTGGCGGGGATAAAAGATAAAATCGCCAAACCCATTTTTTCATGGTTTTCCATTTTTTGGGAAAACCATGAAAAAAAATCCTTAATGAAGAATAGAATTTAAAATTCTTGACCACAATAATGGAAAAAAAAGAACATCCCAGAGTAAAGTCGAGTTTGCACGCTAGAAACAGGCACCGCCATCGTTACGATTTTAAAGCGCTGACTGAGAGCAGTCCTTCTTTGGCGGCTTTTGTAAAGCCCAATAATTATGGAGATGAGTCTATCGACTTTTTTAATCCTGAAGCGGTAAAGGCGCTAAACAAGGCTTTGCTGAAACACCATTACGGAGTAGAGCATTGGGAAATACCTGAAAGCTATTTGTGTCCGCCCATTCCTGGCAGGGCAGATTATTTACACCACATTGCAGATTTATTGGCACAAAGCAATGGCGGAAATTTACTTATCGGTGAGCATATCAAATGTCTGGATATAGGAGTGGGAGCCAACTGTATTTATCCCATAATAGGGAATGTAGAATACGGCTGGCGATTTGTAGGTAGTGATATTGATCCTGTGGCGATAAAATCGGCAAGTAAGATTGTGGAAGCCAATCCTCTTATTAGCGAAGAAATAGAGTTGAGGTTAAATAGCAATGCTCGCTTTGTGTTTGAAGGCGTTTTAAATCCTGGCGAGCAGATTGATTTAGCAATTTGTAACCCACCGTTTCATTCGTCACAAAAAGAAGCACAAGCTGGAACAGTGCGGAAACTGAGAAACCTGAAACATAAAAAAGAAGTTAAACCTGTTTTGAA
>JAUHWX010000335.1 GCA_030427285.1 Bacteroidia bacterium | reverse complement strand
CCAGGTTTCTTGGGATTGTATGATTTTCCGAACACCCTTTGCATGTCACTTAATGAAACGGTGGTACATGGTATTCCTACCAATAAACCCTTGCAGGAAGGCGATATTATAAGTGTTGATTGTGGAGCTATACTTAATGGTTACTATGGTGATCACGCTTATACTTTTGAAGTAGGAGAAGTAAGTGCTGAAGTAAAAAAACTTCTAAAGGTTACAAAAGAAAGTTTGTACAAAGGCATCGAGCAAATGTATGCTGGCAAGCGAATGGGAGACTTAGGTCACGCTATTCAAAAGCACGCTGAAGATCATGGATATGGTGTTGTTCGTGAGCTTGTAGGGCATGGCATCGGTAAAAAAATGCACGAGGATCCGCAGGTGCCAAACTATGGTAAGCAGGGCCGTGGAAAGAAATTTCAAGAAGGATTGGTTTTGGCCGTAGAGCCAATGATTACCATGGGTACGCACCGCATTAAGCAACTCAATGATGGTTGGACAATCAACACTGTTGATGGAAAGCCAGCTGCCCATTTTGAACATGATGTAGCCATTGTAGATGGTAAACCGGACATCCTTTCAACATTCGATTATATTTACGAGGCCTTAGGAATTACCGAAGAAGTATGATCAAATCCATTTTTCGCTTTGCGCTAAATACCATTCCGCGACCAATGCTTATTCGCATGAGTTATGCGGTTCGCCCAATGTTAGCCTCTTTTTATAGTGGTGATAAATTTGAAGATCCTATTGACGGGCGCACTTATAAAAAGCTTTTACCTTACGGTTATGAAGGTCGTCAGCGTGAAAATGCTTTGGCACCAGCCACGCTTTCGCTGGAAAGACATCGCTTGATGTGGCTTTACTTAAAGGAAGAAACAGACTTTTTTACAGCTCCACATAAAGTACTTCATGTAGCACCAGAGCAGTGTTTTTATGGTCGCTTTCGCAAAATGAAAAATCTTGACTATCTCACGGCAGATATCGATTCGCCAATCGCTGATGTGAAGATGGACATTCATAATATTCAGTATCCCGATAATACTTTTGATGTAGTGTTTTGTAACCATGTGTTAGAGCATGTTACGGATGATATCAAATGTATGAGTGAGCTTTGCAGAGTGCTTAGTCCTGAAGGTTTGGCTATCATGCAGGTGCCTCAGGATATGAATCTAGAAAAAACTGACGAAGATCCAACTCTAGAGGATCCGGAAGAACGCAAAAGACGTTTTGGTCAATATGATCACGTTCGTCTGCATGGCCGCGATTATCCCGAGCGTTTGCGCAAAGCAGGTTTTAAGGTAACTGAGGTAAACTATTCGAACAAACTTTCACCGGAGCTTTTTGATCGCTACCGTCTTCCAAAAGGGGAGATGTTGTACGTGTGTACGAAGTAGTTTTTTTGGTACAAGTGATAAAAAAAGCCCGCACTGAATTTTCAATGCGGGCTTTTTAGCTTTTTATGCGTTGGGTTTATTAGTCTATCCAATCTGCGATAAACAGGTTGGTGTTTCTTGTGCCACCGTTGTTTCTGTTTGAGGAGAAGATTAACTTCTTACCGTCAGGGCTAAACATTGGGAAGGCATCAAATACACCATCAAAGGTCACTTGTTCTAGGCCTGTGCCGTCCAGATTGATTAGATATAGATTGAATGGATATCCTTTCTCTGAAGCATGATTTGAAGAGAACAAAATCTTTTCCCCGGAAGGGTGGAAAAATGGCGCCCAGTTGGCGTTGCCAAGGTCTGTTACCTTTTGCAAATCTGATCCATCCACATTACAAACGTAAATCTCCATATCTGATGGCATTACCAATCCTTGGGCTAGCAGGTCTTTGTACTTCTGTTTTTCTTCATCTGTTTGCGGGCGAGAAGAGCGGAAAACCAACTTCTTACTATCTGGTGAAAAGAAAGCCCCACCATCATATCCAAGGCCTGTGG
>JAUHWX010000001.1 GCA_030427285.1 Bacteroidia bacterium | reverse complement strand
GATGCCTCAAAAAACATTTGCATCAATACATAAGTAGCCACACCAAGGGCAACCGTAAGTCCGTAGCTCACATACATAGCGCCATAAAAGAAGCCTGGCTCAAATTCATACCTCAGTTCACAGTTGCTGCACTGCTCGTGCATATCAAACATCTTAGGCAAATTGTATGAACTTTTACTCTTAAAGACTTCACCTTGATGGCACCTTGGACACTTGTATTTAAAAATACTGTAGAGTTTAGAACCTTTTGGGAGTATATTCATGATTAGCCTTTTTACCTTTGCAAACTTATGCTAGGAATCAATAACATCAGCCTTCAATATAATGATAGGCACTTATTTAGAAACATTTCATTCTTAATCAATCCTTCGGAGAAGATTGGCCTCGTTGGTAGCAACGGTGCAGGCAAATCTACCCTTCTCAAAGTGATATTTGGTGAAATCTCTACAGATGCCGGAAACATTAGTCGACCCAAGGATTTTAAACTTGGATATCTTCCGCAGGAATTACCTCTTTATGATGGACGTACGGTGTGGGAAGAGGCCGAATCCGCCTTTAGCGAAATTAAAAATATTGAGACTCGTCTGGATGAAATCAATCATCTACTGGCCACCCGCGAAGACTATGAGAGCCAAAGCTATCTGGATCTTATTGAGGAGCTAAATCATCTTACCGAGCGCTTCAGCCTGGTAGGCGGTTATACCTATCATGCGGATTTGGAAAAAATCTTAACAGGACTTGGTTTTACTACTGAAGATTTTGAGCGGCAAACTACCGAGTTTAGCGGAGGCTGGCGTATGCGCATTGAGTTGGCAAAATTGCTTTTGGCAAACAATGATGTGATGCTGCTGGATGAGCCTACAAACCACCTTGATATAAACTCTATTGTGTGGCTCGAAAGCTTTCTTCAAAGCTACGAAGGGGCTATTTTGATGGTATCGCATGACCGTACTTTTTTGGATAATATCACCAACAGAACGGTGGAAATAGTTCAGGGCACGGTATACGATTACCCCGTTCCCTACACCAAGTTTACTGAGTTGCGTGAAGAGCGTATTCAGCTGCAGCTGCAAGAGCAAAAAAATCAGGAGAAAGAAATAAAGCACACGGAGCAGCTTATTGAAAAATTCCGCTATAAAGCGTCCAAAGCATCCTTCGCACAAAACCTGATAAAAAAGCTGGACAAAATGGATAAAATCGACATTGATGTGGATGATTCCAGAAAAATCAGTTTCAAATTTGCACCAGCTCCCCGTTCGGGAAAAGTAGTAATCGAAGCCCAAAATCTCACCAAAAAATATGACGACAAGGTTATTTTTAAGAATGCTAACCTTGCGGTAAATAGACTGGAAAAAGTAGCCTTTGTGGGGCAAAACGGTCAAGGCAAATCTACTTTGGTAAAAGTGGTAACCGAAAAGCTACAACACGAGGGCAAGCTGGAAATTGGGCACAATGTGGAGATTGGCTACTACGCCCAGGAGCAAGCCAAAACTTTGGATGGCAACAAAACCCTCCTTCAAACCATAGAAGATGCAGCCCCAGAAGATTTGCGTAAACGCGCTCGTGACTTTTTGGGAAAATTTCTCTTTACGGGTGAAGATGTAGAGAAGAAAGTAAAGGTGCTTTCAGGTGGTGAAAAAGGCCGACTGGCACTTTGTAAACTTTTGCTTCGTCCGTATAACCTCTTGGTGATGGATGAGCCTACCAACCACCTGGACATGAAGAGTAAGGAGATGCTAAAAAATGCGCTTCTGGATTATGACGGCACTTTGGTTCTGGTTTCGCACGACCGTTATTTTCTTCAAGATTTGGTGGACAAAATCTATGAGTTTAGAAATGGTGAGGTGAAAGAATTCCTTGGTACCATCAATGAATATTTGGAAGCCCGCAAGTTTGACGATTTCCGCCAGGTAGAAAAGCAGGAAGAAGTGAAAGCTGCGGCTGCTGCCAAAAGTGAGCCTAAAGCAAATAACTACGAGGAGCGCAAGCAGCTTGACAAGGATATTAGAAAAGCCGAAAACCAAGTTCGTAAGCTCGAACAAGAAGTAGAAAAGCTCGAAACCGAAATAGGTACCATTGATGCCAAGCTTCTAGATCCGGAGCAATTTCAAAAACTAAGCAAGCAGCCAGACTTTTACGAAAAGTATGAAGCCAAAAAGGCAAAGCTTGAAAAAGCAATGGCGGATTGGGAAAAATGGGCGGCAAAACTGGATAAAGCTCAAGTATTGAAAACTAAAATAGTGTAATCTTAATTTGAACTTATAAGGACATGAACCCATACAAACTCACTAAACGCCTACTCATCTTTATCGGAATTGTACTGTTTATTTATGCCCTCACTTTTTTAGTAAGACCTCAAACCCTAGGGGAAATCATAGGCTTTACGGAAACAAGCCCTAACGCTCTGGTAGAGGTAATGGCTTTTTATGGAGGGCTAGAACTTGGGCTGTCACTTTTCTTTTTTTGGAGTTCCTTAAAGTCTGAACGCTACCAAATTGCACTTACTGTCTTCATAATTGTATTTCTTTGTGCTGGAGTGTCCCGACTTCTCGGCATCATTCTTTATGGTTTTGAAGACCCTAGTCAACCTATTGTTACCGCAGTGGAATTAGCCTTTCCGGCATTCGCTTGGTGGATTCGACAAAAACTTTCCACCCAATCCATATCTAATTAACGGCTATCGCAAGTCCGTTTCGGACTTAAATTAATGTGAAAATCTAATTTGTGATAAATTTGAACTAAGGCTTATAAAGCTAGAAGCTTAATCTATTATTGCTTTACGAGCTGTTTCGTAATAAAGTGATTACCAATCTGCAGTTTTAAGAAATAGATACCAGTGGGCAAGTTTGCAATATCAACTTGTCCATTTGGTTTTACCATTCCTTTTTTCACCAATACTCCAGCCGCATTTATAAGCTCTAGTTCCATCGAGGTTTCGCTCCCACTTACCGTGAATGTGTTATTCACAGGATTTGGATAAATCTCCAGGTTTTCAAATTCCAGCTCTTCTATGCCAATACTACACCCAGTTCTTTTAGAAAGAAAAAAGGCTACCGCCCCTTGTAGAGAAGGCACCACGCAAACCCCATGTGAATAAGCACCTTTATTGATAGCTATCACGGATGAGGCCCCATTGGCATTCATGCTATCTTCAGCTATCAAGGCATTTCGAAAATCTACCTGCTCATCTTGTGTGCAGTAGTACATTTCTACCGGAAAGTCTGGTTTCCAATCGTAATTATCATTAGCCAAAAGGGCCTGCCACAATGGGTGTGTTTTTCCAATAGAGTCATTTTTAAAATTGGTGAGTACGGAATCTTGCATAAATCCTGAAAGGGTATCTGGCAGCAAGCCGTTTACCACTGCCATATTATATGTACCATCAAAATAGGGAGGAATGAGCGTATCATAAGGTGACTTTAAGATTTCATCCACCGAATTATACAAATTACCATATACCCGCTGAAAACTAAAAAGCAAGTAACACACATAGCCAGGGTTGCTATAAGGTTGGTCGGAAACCAAAACAGCTGCCTGACCACCACTCAAATTATAAGGCCCAGACGCTGGGCCTGCCCCTATTACGTTGAACTCCGAAAACAAGTTGTTATCCTGAATATATTTGGCTGTAGCCATTGCCGCATGGCCTCCTTGAGAATATCCCGTAATAAATACTTCGCCATTATCACCTAAGTTTAGGCTGTCCATCAGTTCACGGGCGGCACGTATGGCATCTATGGTAGCCGTGGCTTCAGTCTCTGCATGTAAGTATGGATGTAAACCTGGATTGTCACCCAAGCCCAAATAATCAGGAGCTACGGCAACAGCACCCACAGAGGCTGCAATTTTAGCTATTGTTGCTTCTTGATTATCTCTGGAAGGAACATCATCACGTTCAAGTACAGTTCCGTGGCCATAAGCTATTATTGAAAATGTGTCACATACATTCACCTCCGGTATCATTACTGCCCCACTTGCAATAGTTGGTGTGCCATCCACATCAATAGTATTGTAGGTTATTTTATAGGTTTTTACATTATACCTTGCTGAAGGTAGTAAAGGCTTAAAGTTGGAAGCCGGAGTAACACCCAAATCCTGAGTTGACAGCAAATATGTTTGGGCGTTAGTTTGGCTCAAGCCAAAAATAAATGCGAATACTAAGAGTAGTGTTGTTTTCATGATAATAAGGATATAAGGGCTAAAAATAAGAAATCCTAAAGTGGTATCACGGACTGATTTTCAGATTGCCTTAATTAAGCGTATTCGCACCTTTACTTTACAAGACCTCTTCTTTATCTATTTGGGCCAAATACTTTTTTAAATTTGCAGCCCTTTAGAGAATTCATTCCTACTTTGGCCCCGTAGTTCAATGGATAGAATAGAAGTTTCCTAAACTTTAGATGGCAGTTCGATCCTGCCCGGGGCTACTTTTTGGGTACAGGTTAATTGTGTGATTTGTTAATTAGTTTTGGCTTGAAATTGTTTGACATTTTTACAAGTCAACGAATTAACCATTTTTGGCTCCGTAGTACAATGGATAGTATATGGGTTTCCGGTACCTAGGATGCAGGTTCGATTCCTGCCGGGGCTACAAAAAAAGAGGCTTAGCGCCTCTTTTTTTTATCTAACTATACTCCCATTTTCTATATCAGCAGATGGACTCGCAAACACCAATTTCCCATCCGCATCTTCTGCCATCAGTATCATTCCTTTGCTTTCTACACCTCGTATTTTACGAGGAGCCAGGTTGGCCAATACAGAAACTTGTTTTCCAATAATATCTTCAGGTTTAAAATGCTCGGCAATTCCTGAAACTATAGTGCGTTTTTCTACACCAATGTCTACTAACAGTTGCAATAACTTGTCTGCCTTTTTTACTTTCTCAGCTTCCAAAATGGTTCCTGTGCGGATGTCCATTTTCATGAAGTCATCAAATGCTATTTCTTCCTTCAAAGCTGGTGCCTGAGGTTTTGGCTTATTGCTTTCTTTGGCTGCTTCCAATTTCCCAAGCTGCGCTTCCACCGCTTCGTCTTCTATTTTTTCAAAAAGCAACTCACCGCGAAGTACGGTTTCGCCAGTTGGCAAAAACTCCTGAATAGAGCAGTCTTCCCACTTCATCAAATCCAGATGTAGCCACTCGCGCAACTTGGATGAACTGAAAGGCATGAAAGGCTCACCTAGTTGAGCCAACTGAGCACATACCTGAACAGCCACATACATAATAGTCTCCGTGCGCTCGGCATCAGTTTTCACCTTCTTCCAAGGTTCCTCATCGGCCAAATATTTATTTCCGGTTCTTGCCAATGAAATATAAGAGGCCAAGGCTTCTCTAAACTTATATTTATCCAAAGAACCGCCAATTTTTGCCGGAGCTTCCTGCACCGCTTTTAGCACTTCTTTGTCCACTTCTGTTAAATTGTGAGCCGTTGGAACTTTACCATCGTAATACTTCTGCATAAGCACAAGCACGCGGTTTACAAAATTTCCAAAAATGCCTACCAACTCACTATTATTGCGGGTCTGGAAATCCTTCCAGGTAAAATCATTATCCTTAGTTTCTGGTGCTGCCGCACAAAGCGCATAGCGCAAAGCATCCTGCTTTCCTTCAAAATCTCGCAGGTATTCGTGCAACCACACTGCCCAGTTGCGGCTGGTAGAAATCTTCTGTCCCTCGAGGTTTAAAAACTCATTGGCCGGAACCTGATCGGGCAATATAAAATCACCATGCTCCATAAGCATGGCCGGAAAAATGATGGCATGAAATACAATATTATCCTTGCCAATAAAGTGGATCAGTGAAGTATCTTCATCCATCCAATATTTTTCCCAATCATCGCCCAGTAATTCTTTGGTAGCTGATATGTAACCAATTGGGGCATCAAACCATACGTAAAGTACTTTTCCTTCCGCATCTTTCAGGGGCACTTTAATTCCCCAATCCAAATCACGCGTCATAGAGCGTGCCTGGAGACCGGCTCCATCCTCTAGCCAACTCATACATTGGCCATACACGTTGGGCTTCCAGTCTTTATGCTGCTGAATGTAATTTTTGATTTTTCCGCTAAGGTGATCCAAAGGCAAAAACCAATGCTTGGTCTTTTTCAAAACCGGCTTAGCTCCGCTCAATTTCGACCTGGGATTCTTAAGTTCTGTTGGGTTTAAAGAAGTTCCACAACTTTCACATTGATCGCCATAGGCATTTTCGAAACCGCAGTTGGGGCAAGTACCCTCAATGTATCGGTCAGCCAAAAACTGCTCTGCCTCAGGATCATAATATTGTTCGGTTTCTTTTTCTTCAAAACAGCCTTTTTCATATAGTTTTAAAAAGAAATCAGAAGCCGTATCGTGGTGAATTTTCTTTGAAGTACGAGAGTAAATGTCGAAGCTAATCCCAAATTCCGCGAAAGCGGACTGCATTATGCCATTGTACTTATCTACAATTTCTTGTGGAGTAACGCCCTCAGCCTTGGCCTTCATAATAATGGCCACACCATGCTCATCGCTTCCACAAATAAATTTCACATCCTTATCATTTTGGCGCAGATAGCGCACATAAATATCGGCCGGAAGGTAGCAACCCGCCAAGTGGCCAATATGCACAGGGCCATTAGCGTAAGGCAAAGCTGCGGTAACTGTATATCTTTTGGGATCTGACATTCGTCTCGATTTCTTTTTTTTTCGAATTGGCAAAAGTATGGAACACTTAGACAAGAGCAATATCTTGACTGATCAATAATAAACTACATGCTATCAAACAAAAAAAGGTCCCTGCGGACCTTTGATTTCTGGGAGTACGAAGTTTAAATATCTTCTTCCGAGACTCTAATGCTGAAAATACCTTCTGTTAACGGTTTTGTAATGGTTTGATCCAGATTACCCACCATACACTTAAAGGTTCCCGTTAATTTAAAGCACTTATACCCTGCGTGGCTTCCATCTTCTTCAACGTTTTCAATGTAGAGGTAGCTATCCTTTTGTGAAGCACTAGTATTTAGTGAAGACCATATCTTTCGATTCTCGCCCCAACTAAAATAAGCGTAGTAATCATCATCTTGATCAAATGAAATAGTATCTCCTATTATCGATGGGATGTTACCTTCTGTAAAGTGATGGTTTTCTTTATGTATAAAAATACTTACCTCATCAAAAAAGCCTCCATTAATATTTGAGTAGCAAAGGCCATTTCCTATTTGGCACCAGACTTTAGCCCCAGTCTGATTCAGTTTCCACTCGGCATCGATCTTTGATTTTATGTAATATTTCTTCGTGATCGTTGCTTCATCCTGTGTAGGATCATCATCGTTATCATCTTTCTCATCTTTTGCGCATCCGGACATTATGGCTATAACCAGTGCTAAACCCAATATCTGCAAGTTTTTCCAACTTTTCATTCTGTTATTTTTTATTGTTTCTAAAAATTGAAAGGCCAAAATAGCACAAAAACCAAAGCCTTGTAATCCCTGTCACACCCTCTGATTAGAATTAAATCTATCATCCAAAATAATTTCACTTGCATAATTGAAAGTATTACTATTATATTTGCACACATTATTAACAAAAAGATATAAGTGCTACCAAATATCAACATTCAGGTAAATGCCAATACCCACATAAAAGATCCAAACTCCAGCGAGTTAGGGCAAAAAATTGTGGCCACAAGCATAGAAATGATAGATGAATTGGGATATGAGCACTTCAACTTTAGGAAGCTTGGAAAGCAAATCGGATCATCTGAAGCTTCGATATACCGCTACTTTGAAAGTAAGAGCAAATTACTACTCTACCTTACAGGATGGTATTGGGGCTGGATGGAGTACAAGCTACTTATTCGCCTCACCAACATTGAATCTCCTGCAGACCGTCTTATACGCTCGATAAAACTGCTAACCGAAATTACAGAGGATGATTCAATCTTTTTGCACGTAAGTGAAAAGCGCCTGCAACGAATTGTAATTGCTGAATCATCAAAAGCGTACCTCAATAAAGAGGTGGACAATGAAAATCAATTTGGGGTTTTTTCGGATTATAAACGATTGGTAGGTAAAGTGAGCGATATAATTCTTGAAATTAATAAGAACTATCGGTACCCACATATGTTGGTATCTACCGTGATTGAGGGCTCTCACCTTCAGCGGCATTTTGCAAAGCACCTTCCGCGTCTCACTGATGTAGATCAAAATGAGGACCTCATCACGGCTTTCTATATTGAATTGGTAAAAAAAGCATTGAATTTAAAATGAAAAAGAAGGGCACACATACCGATTGTCTTTCTCTGCTAAAGCTGGGTATCATGCTTTGCGCGCTGCTATTCCTCACAGTAATGGCCAACAGACCCATTCAGGATATCCCGTCTTTTGCCCTTTCAGAAATCAATGAGATAAACGAAATCAACAAGAAAGAGCCTAATCTGAGTGTTGACTTCTGCACCATTCACCAGCACTTGCTTTCTTCTTTACAGGATTCTCAGTGCTATTGTCGTCTTAAAGATGACATTACCATTTCTCCGCAGGCATTTCCTGTGCATACCCCGCCTCCTGAATGCGCTTAGTGTTTTATTGAAACCCGGTTATCCGGTTTGAAGCCCATACATAGGCTAAGCTCCCTTTGCGGGAAGCACACATGCATCATTACAAAAAACAAAGAAGAATATTATGGAGGCAAATTCAAGAGCTTTCACCCCTGCGCAGCGTTTTTGGCGACTGCTAAAGCCAGATCAAAAAGAGATTGGCAACATTTACGTGTTTGCCGTTTTTAACGGTCTCATCAACCTGTCATTACCATTAGGTATTCAGGCGATAATCAACCTTATACAAGGTGGACAAATGAGTACCAGTTTTGTGATATTGGTATTTTTCGTAATCGCTGGTGTTGCGGCTACAGGGGTGTTGCAAATATTTCAGCTAAGAATTACCGAAAACCTGCAACAGAAGATATTTACCCGTGCCGCATTTGAGTTTACCTACCGCCTGCCACGAATCAAAATGGAAGCATTGTACCGCCACTATGCACCCGAATTGATGAACCGCTTTTTTGACACCGTATCCATTCAAAAAGGACTATCCAAAATACTCATTGATTTTTCTACTGCCTTATTACAAGCGGTTTTTGGGCTGATACTACTTTCCTTTTATCATCCCTTCTTTATCGCTTTCAGTATTGCATTGATCGCTCTAGCGTATGCCATCTTTTACTTTTCGGTAAATACAGGCATCAAAACCAGCCTAACAGAATCTAAGTATAAATATGAAGTAGCCCACTGGCTGGAGGAACTTGCGCGTACCAATACTACGTTTAAAATGGCTGGAAACACTGAGCTTCCACTAAATCACACAGACTCAAAAACCGGCAAATACCTATCCGCACGCGAAAGTCACTTTAAAGTATTGCTAAAGCAGTATTCATTTATGGTGATATTTAAAGTACTAGTGGCAACGGGCCTGCTGGTAATTGGCAGTATGCTGGTAATGGAGCAACAAATGAATATAGGGCAATTTGTAGCAGCAGAAATCATCATACTGTTGGTAATGGCCGCTGTAGAAAAATTGGTTTTGGCCATGGAAACCATTTATGACGTTCTCACCTCACTGGAAAAAGTAGGCCAGGTAACTGATTTAGAGCTGGAAAATAATGATGGTTTTAAAATTAATAAAGATGAAAATAACACAGGGCTTGAAGTAGAACTTAACGGGCTATCCTTTACCTACCCCGACAATCCTAATCCAGCGTTAAACAATATTTCGCTTACACTAAAACCGGGAGAGTTATTGGCAATGACGGGTTCAAATGAATCGGGCAAAGCCACCCTGCTACAAATTATTGGAGGACTATATGATATAAACCAAGGCTCCATTTCGTATAACGGCCTACCTAAAGGCAACCTAAATATGGAGAACCTGCGCTCTACCATTGGACACCTGCTTGACGATGATGACATATTTGAAGGTACCCTGCTGGAAAACATAAGTATGGGAAGGCCTGGGGTGGAGTTTGAAAATGTACAGTGGGCTACTAGGCATCTTGGCCTATATGACTTTGTACAGGCCCTGCCCTTAGGGTATGATACACCCTTATCTCCAGGTGGTAAAAAACTACCCAAGAGTGTGGTGCAAAAACTACTATTGGCCCGCAGTGTAGCGGGTAAGCCCAAATTGCTTTTGTTAAAAGAACCCTTGCAACATTTAAGCTTTACCGAGCGCGAATCCACCATCAATTTTATTACGGATAAACAAAATGGCTGGACATTGATTGCCGCTACATCTGAAGCTGAACTTGCCAGTAAATGTGATAGAGTGGCAGTGCTTCATCAAGGTAGCATCGCTAAGCTTGGAACCTATTCGGAAATGAAAAAAATGTTTACAACAAAAAATATAAGTAATGCTTAATATATCTCCACATAGCGTTACCAAGAGTGTGCATGACAAAAATCTGAAAACACTCCTACTAATAGAAAGTAAAAAAGCAGGGAATGTGCTCATACGCCTACTCACCATTTTCTTCGTCTTGTTTTTACTGATCCTATTTTTACCATGGACGCAAAATATAAATGCCCCCGGAAAAGTAACAACCCTAAAGCCAGATCAAAAACCTCAAACCATACACTCCGTGATAGGCGGACGAATTGAAAAATGGTTTGTACAGGAAGGTGATTTTGTAAGTAAGGGTGACACCATTTTATTCATATCTGAAACTAAAGATGAATACTTTGACCCACAGTTGCTATCGCGTACCGAGCAACAGTTAAAGTCAAAAGAAATGGCAGTAGACGCCTATATAGAAAAAGTAAAAGCACTGGATAGCCAGATTGATGCTCTTATAAAAACGAGCTCACTTAAGCTGCAACAGGCAGAAAACAAATTAAAGCAGGCTAGGCTAAAAGTTATTAGCGACAGCATGGACTACCAAGCTGCCAAAATAAACTACGAAATCGCTATAGAACAGCTGAAACGTATGGAATCCCTATATGAGGATGGCTTAAAATCGCTTACCGACCTGGAAAAACGAAAGCTTACGGTACAAAAAGTACAAGCCGAAATGATAAGTGCCGAAAACAAATTGCTCACCTCAAGAAATGAGTTGATAAATGCTCAGGTAGAAATTGTTTCGGTACAAAATCAATATCGAAACTCGGTAGCCAAAGCTGAATCGGATAAATATACCGCCATGAGCAGTATGTATGATGCAGAAATTTCGGTAACCAAACTCCAGAACCAGTTTATGAATTATTCCGTACGTACAGGCCTCTATCACGTAACCGCACCACAAAATGGATACATAACAAAGGCCCTCCAATCAGGTATTGGTGAAACTGTAAAGCCCGGTACAGAAATAATAAGCATAATGCCTGCCCAGTATGATCTTGCTGTAGAAATGTACATCAACCCAATAGACCTTCCTCTTATTGAGAAAGGTCAGCCGGTACGTATTCAGTTTGACGGATGGCCAGCCATAGTGTTTTCAGGATGGCCAAATACCAGCTACGGAACCTACGGTGGCCGGGTGTTTGCCATTGACAATTTTATCAGCCCTAATGGCAAGTTCCGCCTTTTGGTTCAACCCGATAGTAATACCGAACCTTGGCCCGATGCCCTGCGGGTAGGTGGTGGTTCTCGTAATATGTTGTTGTTAAAAGATGTACCCATCTGGTATGAACTATGGCGAAAAATTAATGGCTTCCCACCAGAATATTATAAAACTGAAACAGCTACAAAGTCAGATAAAAAATGATGCGCTACTTCTTTCATATAGCCGTAATTTATTTGTTCACTGCCTTTGCCACACACGGGCAGGGTGAGGATACTACATTACTGGATTTCAACTCATTCCTCAATAGGGTAAAAGAGCATCATCCAGTGGCCGTGCAAGCCAACTTACAACTTGAAAAAGGGAATGCAAGCGTAATGCAGGCCCGCGGAGGCTTTGACCCCAAAGCATTTACAGAGGTAAACCAGAAGTACTATAGTGACAACAAATATTATAGTCTTATTGATGGTGGGCTGAAAATTCCCACATGGTTTGGCTTGGAAGTAAAAGGTGGTTACGAACAAAATGAGGGACTCTATTTAAATCCAGAAAACAACGTACCTGCAGCAGGATTATGGTATGCGGGACTATCGCTTCCTTTGGGGCAAGGTTTATTTATAGATCAACGCAGGGCAGAACTTAGACAGGCTCAAGTTTATCAACAAAGTACAGAAGTAGAGCGGGTAGCTTTACTAAACGAAGTTTTATACGAAGCAGGAAAAGCTTACTGGGCGTGGTTTGAAGCCTATAATAAAGTACGGATATATGAAGAAGCTGTAGCTTTGGCCAATCAGCGCTTTGAAGCCGTGAGGCAAGGTTCATTTTTGGGCGACCGCCCCGCTATAGATACTTTAGAAGCTGGTATTCAATGGCAAAACCGGCAGCTAAACCTACAGGAAGCTCAGCTCTCTTTTAATAATGCCTCGGCTATGCTTTCTGTGTTTCTTTGGGAAGATGGCATCATTCCACTTGAGGTAGCCCCTGGCACTCTGCCTCCTTCTTCACAGCAAATAAGTTACACGGCTGTAAGCCCTCAATTATTGGGTGAGCTTGACAGCTTGATAAACAATCACCCCAATTTGCGGCAATATGCATTTAAGCTGGATCAAATGGAAATAGAAAGAAGATGGAAAAAGGAACAGCTAAAACCAACCCTCAATCTAAATTACAATGCCATTACCGAGGCTACACCCGGCAATCCCTTGGCTGAATACTCCATTAATAATTACAAGTGGGGACTTTCATTTAATATGCCTCTGTTTCTGCGCAAAGAAAGAGGAAGCCTAAACATGGCCAATCTGAAGATTAGAGAAACAGAGCTGGAATACAGCAATAAATCTGCGGCACTAAACTACAAAGCTGTGGCCGCACTCAATGAATGGGATAATACCGCAGGGCAGGTACAGCTCTATACCAAAACTGTTCGTGATTATAGGGGCCTTCTCAATGGCGAACGGCAGATGTTTTCGGCTGGTGAGAGTTCGCTTTTTATGGTCAATTCACGAGAACTTGGCTACATCAATGCCCAGCTGAAGCTAGTAGAATTATTAACCAAAAACCAAAAGGCCAGCCTCGAATCGCGCTATGCCTTGGGTATTTTAAATAATTAAGCCTATGATTTTTTTAAGGATTCTATCGAAAAGTGAAATCAAAGCCGAAGAAATTGCGTACCTCCTTTTACGCAAAAAACTAGCTATTGACCTAAATATTAAACGAAATATTGAACGACTCCAACTTCAGCAAAAGAAACTTATTTCTACAAAAGTCACGCTTTTAACATGTAAAACTAAAGCACTTCTTTTTCCTGTAATTGATGAAGAATTGAGGAAATTGTACACCGATGCTATGCCTGAAGTATATGCTATGCCCATAGTTTATATGGATTGGGAGCAATCTCAATCATTGATTTCATCAGTGAAATCTGTGTAAATGGCTTTTACAAATTGGGTAAATAGCTTTCTAAAAACTGTTGTATCCCGCACACCCGCAAGGTTTCCGTTTGACGATAATCCTGCTCACCGGGCACTATTATAAAGTTTTGGGTAGTGCCCAAATCCTGGATACTGGTAGTATTGCCACGGCTTAGCTACGGCTTTTCCGAAAATTTTATTTCGATGGAAGCTACGGGCTTCATCCCTCTTGCCAGCACCAAGTCCATTTCTGCACCCGAATACGTACGGTAAAAAAACATGTCCAACTCCTCACTTTTGCTGGCAAACACTTGATTGATTACATAAGCCTCCCACGAGGCACCCAAAAATGGGGTACCCAACAAATCGTTATACGTTGATACTTTTAAGAAACGGTGCAGCAAGCCCGTGTCCTTACAGTAAATTTTGGTGCTTTTGGTAAGCCTCTTTTTTATATTAAAATGAAAAGGCTCCAACTCCATGGTTACAAATGAGCCATTTAAGTATGCCATATATCCCTTTAGGGTAACGTGGCTTAGGCCCAAAGACTTTCCCACGGAAGAGTAGTTGAGCAAATTTCCGTTTATCCAAGCCAGCATTTCCAGAAGCCTTCTCGTTTGTACCGGGCTTGTGGGCAAGCCATACATGGGCAAGTCGCGCTGAATGTAGGTAGAAATAAAATTGTCCAACCAATCAATGCGTGTTTCCGCATCTTTTCTAAAATCACCTTGGGAAAACCTCCATAAAAATGATGGTCTTTTATAGAAATATCCTGTCCATCCAATTCCAACAAATTGAATGGGCTCAGCTCCAAATAGGCGATTCTGCCCGCCAGACTTTCCGAAACACCTTTTATAATCTCAGGATTTGCGGAGCCCAAAACTATAAATCGCATAGGCCGCCTATCTTAATCAATAGATGAGCGAATGGCCGAAAAAAGCTCGGGCATAAGCTGAACCTTATCAATCACCACGGTTTTGTCCTTATTATCCGCAAAAAACAGTTCGGCATTTTTTAGCTTATCACGGTCGGATGGTTTTTCTACATCCACATATACAAATTCGCACCCCGCACTTTTCATATACTCTTTGGGCAAAGTAGTTTTACCACACTGGCGTGCCCCAATTATGTTATAGCAGGAAAGCTCTTGGCATATCGTGCAAACATTTTTGACCTTTCACTTACTATCATAAACTTGAAAATTGTAAATCACAATTACAAAAATCTATATTAATACTAATTAAACTTGAAAATTGAAACTTCCGCTTTCAAAATTCAAGTTTACCAGCAAGACCACTAAACCTAACAAACAACTCCCCCTTTCATTTAGAAAACTTTAAACGTCCTTTCATAAAACCTCTTTTCTTTGCAGCACAAAACATTTGTTTCAAGAAGCTTTTAGAGCACAAGTCAATAAATTCAAATTACAATGAAACTATATTCTCAAATATCTGGCGAAGGCACTCCTCTCATCATCATGCATGGCGTATTTGGCATGGGCGATAATTGGCAGACTTTAGGCCGAAAATGGTCAAAAGAGTATGAGGTTCATTTACTGGACATGCGCAACCATGGACGCAGTCCTCATAGTGATGTGTTTTCTTATGAAGCAATGAGTGATGACCTGCTGGAGTATATGCAAGAGCACAATATTGAAAAAGCAAACATTATTGGCCATAGTATGGGTGGAAAAGTAGCGATGCATTTTACCACGCTAAACCCGCACAAGGTACTCAAGCTGGTAGTTGCTGATATTGGCCCAAAATCATACGAACCACATCATCAGCAAATACTTGAGGCGCTTACAAGTCTCGACTTGCCCAACATCAGCTCGCGTGGCGAAGCTGAAGAGCAATTTGGAATACACGATACCGGCACCAAACAGTTTTTACTAAAAAGCCTTTACTGGAAAGAAAAAGGAGAACTTGCCTGGAGGTTTAATTTACCTGTAATCGCTCGCGAAATTGAAAAGGTAGGTGAGGCTCTTCCTCCAAATGCGATTTACAATGGCGATGTTCTTTTTGTACGAGGAGGAAAATCATGGTACATAAAAGATGAAGAGTGGGATGCTATTCTGGGGCACTTTCCTGATGCAAAACTGGAAACCATAGAAGGAGCCGGCCACTGGCTGCATGCTGAAAAGCCCAAGGAATTTTATGCTACGGTCTCTGAGTTTTTAGAAAACTAAAACCCGTTTACTCTCAGCGTTTTTTCTTCCAACTTTATATCTGCGCCAAAAAACATTTTTGCGGTACGGGCAAAAGCATCTGTCTTTTCAGAAACATAGAATTGATATTCGGCTTCACCGTCTTGAGAAAGTAATCCGCCCTTTTGTAACTCTAGTTTTAAATGATGAGCCACCAACTCTGGTGAATCCACCACTTCTGCACGGCCCCCAAAAAAGCTTTCTATTTCCTTTTGCAATAGAGGAAAGTGCGTACACCCTAAAATTACTGTGGTTACATCTGAGAATTTTTTAACACCTAAATAGGCCTCAATTGCCCCTGCACTAACTTTTGTGTTTACAAAACCCTCTTCTACTATGGTAACCAACAAAGGAGTGGCAGCGGCCGCTACATGAAGTTTTGGGTTTAACCTTCTAAGTTTCTTTCGATAGATATCTGACTTGGTGGTGGCACGGGTGGCAATAATCCCAACTTTATTATTGATTTTACTTCCAACATGAGCCACCACAGGGTCCACCACATTAATTATTGGAATATCAGGGTGGTTTTCTACTAGGTAATTATATGCTAATGCAGAGGCCGTATTACAGGCAATTACAATGGCCTTACAATTCTGACTAATCAAAAACCGGGTTATCTCTTCTGAGTAATTACGAATTGTCTCATCCGATTTATCACCATAAGGCAAGTGCTTTGTATCACCAAAATACACGAATGACTCATTGGGTAAAAACTTACGAATGGCAGCAGCCACAGTAAGTCCCCCTACGCCCGAGTCAAATATTCCAATAGGTTTTTCCAAAGTATAAAAAGTAAAAATCCCGATAAGAATTGATTTCCTTATCGGGATGCTAATATATCTTTTTAAAGAATTATGGCTTACTCAGTAATGCCCAATTCCTTCTTCACTTTGTCCATAATGTCTTCGCCACCTTCAGCAAAAATCACAACAGCTTTGCTTTCAGAAGAGTCAAGGATGTAGGTGAATTTATTTGCTTTAGCTACATTTTGAACAGCAGTAGTTGCTCTTTCAATAATTGGAGTAAGCAATTCTACTTGCTTGTTTTGAAGATCTTCTTGAGCAGCCATACTGTACTCTTGAATACGACCTTGAAGCTCTTGTATCTCCTTAGTACGAGTTTCACGGCTAAGATTGGTCATCATTTTATCATCTTCACGATACTTGGCAATCTTAGCTTGAAGCTCAGTTTCCATATCTTTCAAATCTTTCTCTAACTGGCGACCGTAAGCCTCCAATTGAGTTTGTGCCGCTTTAGTTTCTGGCATCATTTGCAATAGCTCATCAGCATTAATGTGTCCAATCTTTTGCTGGGCTGCTGCTCCAAAACTCACTAACATTCCAAAGGCCAGAGCCAATACGGTAAGTTGCTTTTTCATCTTTTTTATCCTTGTTTTTCTGTTTTACTTGTATCCCATTTTCTCGATTACCTCGTCACTTATGTCGGATTTTCCGTTGTTGTACAAAGTTATCAAGGCACTACTTTTATCAAAAACTACATCCAGCTTTCTTCTACGAGCAACATCTTGCACTGCCGTATAAATCTGGTCTTGAATGGGTCTTATTAATTCTTGTCTTTTTTTAAATACATCTCCCTCAGGGCCAAAGTATTTACGCTGCAACTCTTTTGCTTCTTTTTCCTTATCAGCGATCTCCTTCAGTTTTTCCTTCTGCATATCATCGGTAAGGAGCACCTTTTCTGCATTGTAGGCTTGTCGCAAAGCATCTAACTCAGAATATAAGGCCTCTACTTCACCTTGCCAGTTTTTAGAAAGCTGGTCAAGTTGCTGCTTGGCTTGAGCATATTCTGGTATTTTACTCATAATTAACTCGCTATCTACAATACCAAAACGCTGGGCAGAAACCTGCAATCCAAAAATCAGTCCAACTATCAGAAACAGAGTCTTATTCATAAGGCGGGCGAAATTAGTTATTTTAAAATTGCTGACCAATAATGAAGTGAGTGTTCCAGCCACTTGCGTCAAGGCCTCTACCTGGAATATTGTCAAAGCCATACCCAAAGTCAACACCAAGTAAACCAAACATGGGCATAAAAATTCTCAATCCAAAACCAGCCGATCGTTTTAGCTTAAACGGTTCGTAGTTATCAAATCTTGCATAGTTATTACCTCCCTCCATAAAGGCAAGGGTAAATATTTGTGCATTTGGATTTTCGGTAATCAAATACCTAAGTTCAAGGGTGAATTTGGTATACACAGAGCCAGCTTCAGCAGGCTGAACATCAGTAGGTACTACAGAAAAATTTGGGTAACCTCGCAAACCTACAACCTCACGTCCATCCAAACTAAAGTTTTGCAGACCATCGCCTCCCACATAAAATCGTTCAAAAGGTGGCAACCCAACATCCTGATTATAGAAACTCAAGTAACCAAATTCTCCAGCCATCTTGATTACCGTTTTATTGAAAATCTCTGTAAACCAGCTACTGTTTACTTTAATCTTATAATATTCCAAAAACTTAAATTTCTCTTGATCCGAAATGTTATCGTAATCCTTATCGTTCCATAGCGAATAAGGGAGTGTGAATTCTCCGGTAATATTGAACAAAGAACCTTTTCTTGGATAAATTGGGTAATCGGTACTGTTTCTTCCCAAGGTCACTCTGTAATTTATGTTGTTTATAAATCCATCCGAAAAACTTAAGCCCAACAATTGACCTCCGTAATTATTAAGATTATAGCGCTGCAAATCTATTCCCTGATATAGGGTAAAATAATCATCCGGCCACTTGAGGCGCTTACCCAAACCTACCGTAAAACCAGTCACACGCAAATCCCCGTAAGAGTCACTTTGCTTAGATTGAAAGTTGCTCTGGATATTATAATACATGGATACCGTAAGCGATGTAGGTTTTCTACCACCCAGCCAAGGTTCTGTAAATGATGCGGAATACGATTGATAAAATGTTCCGTTTGTAGTGGCTCTTAAGTTAATCGTTTGTCCATCACCTGAAGGCAATGGCTGCCATGCTTTTTTATTGAAGAAATTACGGGCTGAAAAGTTGTTGAAGCTCAGGCCCAAAGTACCTACAATACTTCCTCCACCCCAGCCACCTTCCAGCTGCAATTGACTTGTAGAACGTTCCACAACGGAGTATTCAATATCCACGGTTCCAGTAGCCGCATCAGGCTTTGGATTCACATTGAGAGCAGTAGGCTCAAAAAATCCAAGCTGCTGCAACTCACGCATACTTCGCTGAATATCTGACCTACGGAAAAGCTCGCCTGGCTTAGTTCTAAGCTCTCTCATGATGACCTTATCGTTGGTGCGATCATTACCCACTACGGTTACATTTCTTACTGTGGCTTGTCTACCCTCGCGAATCCTCATTTCTATATCTATGGAATCATTTTCAACCATCACTTCCACAGGGTTCAAGTCAAAAAACAAGTATCCATTATCCAGGTACAATGAACTCACATCCCCTCCGGTAGGATCGGCAAATAGTCGTTCTTGCAAATAAGATGCATCATATACATCCCCCTTTTCAATTTTCAAAACCTGGCTCAAAGTTTCAGTACTGTACTTGGTATTGCCCAGCCAGCTTATATCTCTAAAATAGTATTTCTGACCCTCTTCTATTTCAATATCTATAGCAATCCGTTTAGGGTTAATTTGGTAAATAGAATCCTTTACTACGCGAGCATCACGATACCCCTCGCTGTTGTACTTTTCAACAATCATTTTGAGGTCTGTTTCATACTCATCTTTATTGAGCTTTGAGCTTTTAAATATGTTCCATATACGCTTGCGCTTTGTTTCTTTCATAGCTGAGCGTACTTGTTTATCTGTCAATTTTTCATTGCCGATAATGTTTATTTCCTCAATCTTTACTTTTTCGCCCTTATCAATTGCAATTTCGAGAATTACAGAATTTCCCCGGGTTGTATCACGTCTCTTTGTAACAGTAACTTCAGTATTTAAGTAGCCCTTCTCTACAAAATACTCTCTGGCCGTATTTTGTGTGCTTATGATAAGGTTTTCTGTAACGATGGCACCTGCACTCAAATCAATCTCCTCGCGTAGGGAGCTTTGCTTTGATTTTTTGATACCCCTAATTCCATACTTGCTTAACTTAGGAAGCTCGGTAAGTCTAATCTCCAGAAATACAAGAGATCCTTTGATTTCAGTAACATAAATACCAACATCATCGAAGAGCTTTTGGCGCCAAAGATTTTTTATGGCTTTGGTAGTTTCTTCACCCGGTAGAAAAATCTTATCTCCCACCTGAAGACCACTGATAAGTGTTATTATTTGGTTGTCCAAGTTTTCAGAACCTGTGATGGTTATTCCACCAATTTCGTACTCCCTTGGACTTGAAATAGATAATTCATTGAGTTTTTTGTCAGTACTAATTTGGGCATATAATGGCTCAAAAAGACTTAAGGCCAAAAACAGACCTAGTAGGATTCTACGCATTCAACTCAGGAGTTTATTTGTTCGCTGATTTTACCAAAACGTCTTTCGCGATTTTGGTAGTTCAAGAGGGCCTCGTAAAAATCTTCTTCACCGAAATCGGGCCATAATTTTTCGGTAAAATAGAGCTCAGAATAGGCAATTTGCCAAAGCAAAAAGTTGCTGATCCTATTTTCGCCACTTGTGCGAATAAGCAAGTCCGGATCGGGTATATCTGCCGTGTAAAGATTGGCACTAATCATTTCAGCATCAACATCTTTCACCTCAATCAACCCATCTTTTACCTTTTGCGCAATTACTTTGGTGGCGGATAGTATTTCTTCTTTTGAGCCATAGCTCAAGGCCAAGGTGAGTGTCATGTGCTTATACTCAGCCGTTTTTTCCATTACCTCGGCTAGCTCACGCTGGCACTTATCTGGCAAAGTCTGTAAGTTTCCAATGGCCTTTAGCCTGATGTTGTTTTTCTTCAACGTCTTTAATTCCTTTTTAAGGCTTGACACCAAAAGTGTCATCAAGGTATTCACCTCTTGTTTTGGGCGATTCCAGTTTTCGCTTGAAAAAGCATAAACAGTAAGATATGGAATACCCAAACCCGCACAGGTGGTGGCAGCATTGCGTAAGGCGGAAACACCGTTTTCATGTCCAATAGCTCGAAGAAAACCTTTTTTCTTTGCCCAACGACCATTTCCGTCCATTATTATCGCCACATGAAGTGGCAATTTATCTTTTATCAACTGCTCTTTTAAGCTCATTTACCTAATAAAGTTTGTGCACTTTTCATACAATTCGCCAAACTTAAATTGTATTGTTATTCCGGTAAAAATGTACCAATCATCAGTAGATGGATTACCTCTATAATTGTTTTCAGTATTATTTTGACTCAAGCTTCTATCGCTTAAAGCGGCCGCTACAGGGCCGTGTGCTACTTCTATTGCATCAGGATCAGCATACTTTCCGCTTACGTCATCCAAATAATCTGTATTGGTGCTTCTAAATGTGGCTTCAAATCCTATACTGGTAAAATCGCCTATGGCCCATTTATATCCCATCCCAAATATGAAAAAACTAGAAGCTTCTTCATAAAAACCTTTGGTGGAAGCGCTAGAGTTTTGACCTTCAGTCCCCAGTTCTCTAAGCTCATACATTTCTCCCTGGTACTCAGTTTTGGGATTAAAGGAAAACATTCCAAAACCACCTAGCACGTAAGGCGTATGATTATGCTTAGTACCGGGTTCAAATTCTAAAAAGTTAAATTCCAGCGCTGCATAACCTTCCCAAATCTCTGATTCAAAACTCAGGTTTCGGTTTAAACGATCAGCAAAGTCACTCAAACTATCGGCATTGCGAACACGTCCGTAAGTACCCTGCACGCGGATAGCCCAGTGTCTATTAAAATTATATCTATAAAATATACCTGCTGAAAAATCCTTTGGAAGATGAAAGCCATAATCGCCTACATCGCCAATAAAATTAGTACCACCACCAAAAACACCAACTTCAGAGTATTGGGCTTTTAATGACACACTGAAAATAACAGCTAATATTTTGAGAATGAAACCTTTACTATTCATTTATTAAAAATGAGGGCAAATATAATCAATTAGATAGAGGGCAAGGGTGTGTAAATCAATTCCTTTTATCAAGGCCCCACAAGAGCTTGTTTCGCAAGGTTGTCGGAAAATCTTGAATTTCCGTTTTTACAAGTTTAATTTTAAAACTTCCCAGCTGCATTGTAAGCTCAGAGCCTGATGGAATGCTGTAAATTCTAGAATCCAAACTTACCAGACATAACTTTTCTCGCCCTTCCACCTTCATCTTTATTTCCATATTGTTGGGAATAACGAAGGGACGCACGTTTAGATTGTGTGGAGCTATGGGAGTTATCACAAAACTTTCGGATCCGGGCATTATAATAGGACCTCCACAACTCAATGAATAACCTGTACTTCCGGTTGGTGTGGCTACTATAAGCCCATCTGCCCAATAGCTATTCAGGTAGTCACCGTTTATCCAGGTATGGATAGTCACCATGGCGGTGGTATCCTTGCGGGAAACCGTAACCTCATTCAAAGCAAAATTCAAATCTAAGTTCAAAGCATCCGAACTTACTTCCAGCAAATTTCTTTCATCCAGAGAATACTCTCCATCATGAAGGGCTTTTACAGCTTTCGAAATTTCTTCGCGGCTTACATTGCTCAAAAATCCTAAACGACCTGTATTAATACCCAAAATAGGGATTCCCGAATCGCGGATATAAGTTACGGCATCCAAAATGGTTCCGTCACCTCCAGCCGTAATCAAAAAGTCTGGCTTGTAAGCTATTATATCCTCATGTGAATTGAATTCCTCAAAATTCACGTCAATATCGCAGTGTTCTTGAATGAAGCGATTTAGCTTTCTAAACACTGAAATTTCAGCGCCAATTTTAACCAACTCCTGGTAAAGGTTTTCTATAAACGGCTTGGTTTCCGCATTGATCACTTTTCCAAAAACAGCAACCTTCATTTATCAAATATTTAGGTACTTCATAAATGACTGATAGCGGTCTTCAAGCGAATCATCAAAAAGGCTTTGATGGAAAACTTCGACTACATTATAATTATAGCGCTGAAACGACTTTACGATTCTATCCAAATCGGTCTGATTGATCTTTAAGGCTACCAGCAGCTTTTCCTGCTCAGTATCTTCCGAAAGGTGAAACCCTATAACCTTGGCATCTTCTGACTCCACAATTTGGGCTATTTGCGTAAGCTGATAATCGCGAACTGGAATACTTAAAACAATTACTCCGCCAGGCTCTTTAAAGGTCAATTCGCGACCCACGTCCTGCAAAAGCTCTGAAGTAGCAATATATCCCCGATAGTGATTTTCGGCATCCACCACAGGTAGCAAACTGAGGTTACCCTCACCAATTATTCTAATGGCTTCAAACATATCAGCATCCGAACTTATACGATAAGCCTTTAGCAAGCGAAGGTGCTTGGCCAAAGTATCATCTTCATTTGAAACTTCGAGAAGATCATCTTCACAAATCACTCCCAAATACAAACGCTCATCATCCACCACAGGAAGGTGCGAAAACTTAAGCTCCTCCATGGCATCTAATATATCTACCACTTTTTCACTCTGAATCAGTGGTTTTAGGTCGTTCAATAAATGTTTTTCTACCTTCATATACATAGGCAAAACTAAGGTTTTATATTTGCTCGGTATGACAAAACTGAGCGTAAATATCAATAAAATCGCCACCCTGCGGAATGCACGCGGAGGCGATGTGCCAAACCTGGTAAAGGTAGCTGCCGATTGTGAATCTTTTGGAGCACAAGGCATCACCATTCATCCCCGACCAGATGAAAGACATATACGTTATAATGACGTATATGACCTTAAAAAAATTGTAACCACCGAGTACAATATTGAAGGTTACCCATCAGATGACTTCATCAAGTTAGTACTTGATAATAAACCTACACAGGTAACTTTAGTTCCCGATGGACCCGATGTACTTACCTCTAATGCAGGGTGGGACACCATTACCCATGCTGAAATGCTAAAAAAAGTAATCGCCACTTTCAAAGAAAATGGCATTCGTGTTTCTTTATTTATTGAGTGTAATGAAGATTATATTCAAGGTGCTGCAGACTTGGAGGCTGATAGAATAGAGCTTTATACGGAAGACTACGCCAATGGCTATAGCCGCGACCCTGAAAACGCTGTAGCACCTTACACGTATGCGGCAGAAATCGCCAACAGTTTAGGTCTTGGTGTTAATGCTGGTCATGATTTGAGTTTAGAAAACCTGGAATACTTTGCAGCAAATGTGCCTGGACTGTTAGAAGTTTCTATAGGACATGCTTTGATTTCTGATGCGCTATATTTTGGTTTGGAAAACACCATTCAGCAGTATCGTAGAAAATTAGAAAACGCTAGCCGTTGATTACACCTCCTGCATTACAACCAGGCGATACAATTGCCATAATTTCTACTGCTCGCAAAATTTCGAGAGAAGAATTGGGGCCCGCTGTAGCGGAAATTACCAAATGTGGGTTCAAGGTTCTTTTTGGCAAAAATTTGTTTGAAGAAGAAAATCAATTTAGCGGAAGCGATACCCAAAGAACCGAAGACTTGCAAGCCTGCATGGACAATCCTGAAGTGAAAGCTATACTATGCGCCCGTGGTGGCTACGGCACAGTTCGTATTATTGACAAGCTAGATTTTAGTCGATTTGCAAATTCACCAAAGTGGATTTGTGGATACAGCGATGTTACCGTTTTGCACAATAAGCTTTGCAATCTTGGTGTCGAATCTTTGCACAGCACCATGCCGGTAAATTTCAAAACCAACACCGCTCAAGCTTTAAATAGTTTGTTTGACGCTCTTGCGGGAAAATCCATTGCATATCATTTTGAGTCACATCCTTATAATAAGAAAGGAGTAGCTGAAGGCAAACTTATTGGTGGAAACCTCTCCATGCTTTACAGCCAAACAGGATCAAACACCGCTTTGCAAACTGAGAGTGCCATTTTATTTATTGAAGATTTGGATGAGTATTTATATCATATTGACAGAATGATGTACAACCTGAAGCGAAACGGGTATTTTGAGAATTTGGCTGGAATAATTGTTGGCAGCATGAGTGACATGAATGACAACACTATTCCCTTTGGAAAAACAGCAGAGGAGATAATCCGAGATCACTTTGCCGAATATGATTTTCCTGTTTGTTTTGGTTTTCCTGCAGGGCATTTAGCAGATAACCGCTCATTGATAATGGGGCGAAAGGTGAAGTTGGAAGTTTCAGAAAGTTCAAGTTTGTACTTTTAGCCTATGGCTGATCACAATGAACTTGGAACGCGAGGTGAAGATGAAGCGGTAAGCTTCCTGATAAAAAATGGCTACCGGATAAAGGAACGAAACTGGCGTTTTGCAAAAGCTGAGATAGATATAATTGCCGAAAACGATGAGTGGCTTGTAATGGTAGAGGTAAAAACC
The DNA here is from genome assembly GCA_030427285.1 of Bacteroidia bacterium. Lineage (GTDB taxonomy): Bacteria > Bacteroidota > Bacteroidia > Flavobacteriales > Schleiferiaceae > Owenweeksia. The sequence goes on along the minus strand of JAUHWX010000001.1, from coordinate 32,330 downwards.
CGCAGCAATGACGCCTTCGGTAGCCCTGAGGTATTTGTGAGTAAAAAGCAACAAGGCCACCTTATACGGGCAGCCAATCGCTACCTTGATCTTTATCCCACCGAAAAAGACACACGTTTCGACATCATTTCAATTGTAATTGAACCCAAGTTTTTACTTGAACATATTCCAGAAGCATTCTACCCTTGACCTTGCGTACTTATTCTCTGTACTTTTGCGAAAATTTTATTGATCGATGAACAGAGGAAAGAAAGGGCCAGGACGCAAAACAAATTCACGCCCTGATAGTGCAAAAAAACCACGCTTTAGCAAGCCACGTAAAAATACAAAGCCACAAGCACCAGCTGCACCCAAGCCGGCAGGCGAAGGTTCCGATCTTATTCGCCTCAATAAATATCTGGCTACTGCCGGTGTTGCCTCCAGACGTGAAGCTGACAACCTAATAAAGGCCGGGACCGTGCAAGTAAATGGCAAAGTAGTTACCGAAATGGGCTACAAAGTAAAGCTTGGTGACGAAGTAAGCTTTAATGGCGAAATGCTTCGGGAAGAGAAAAAAGTATACTTGGTGCTCAATAAGCCAAAAGGCTTTATCACCACTATGGACGACCCTCATGCGCGCAAAACCGTAATGGAGCTTATTGCCAATGCTGGCCCGGAAAGACTTTACCCAGTAGGTAGACTTGACCGAAAAACTACTGGCGTACTATTATTTACCAATGATGGAGAAATGGCCGCCACATTAATGCACCCGTCTAGTGGCGCTAGAAAAATATATCAGGTAACTTTAGATAGCAAACTTACAAACGCAGATTTCTCTAAAATACAAGCAGGATTAACTCTGGAAGATGGACCAATTAAGGTAGATGAAATATCATTTATTGAAGGTAAAGGACATAACAATGTAGGAGTTACTTTACATAGTGGTAGAAATAGGATTGTTAGAAGAATATTTGAAAGCTTAGGCTATGAAGTAACCAAACTGGATAGGGTCTACTTTGCGGGGTTGACAAAGAAAACACTCAATCGTGGGCAATGGAGAAAATTATCACCTAAAGAGGTGAACTTTTTGAAGATGAAATAGTTTTAAAATTAAGACTTAAATTTACTTGCATTTTTTTTTAAGTTATTACTAACTTTCCCAAAATCACACACATATGGCAAAAGGTAAAGTAACCCCCGGTGTTTTAGTAAACACCATACGAGAAAATCAAAACAACAACAAAACCTTGAAGGCACTGTTTTCAAGTCAGTTTTTAGGCAAGCTATCTGTTGAAGAGCTTGAAGGCCTAACTAAGGGTATCGAAAAGGAAATGAAAAAGCGCTCAAAAAAGGTAATTCAAGAGAAGATTGAATTTCTTAAAAAACACGGGTATTCAGTTAACAAAAGTTGATTTGAAACACCCATACATCAAGGAGCCTCCATTTATTATTGGGGGCTTTTTTAGTTTTACCAAATAGACTTAACCGCCATTCCTAACGTTACTAATTGTTCTACTAGTTAAAAATTTATGAAGAAAAAGATTTTCCGTCTTCTACTTTGGGCCGCAGGCCTTTTTCTTCTTCTGTTAATTGCTTTCACGGCTATTTTATATATAAATCGTGATAAGATTCAATCTGTAGTGCTAAATGAAGCTAACAAGTTTCTGGATGTGCCGGTAGATGTCGAAGACATTGATGTGTCGCTTGATAAGTTCCCTTATGCCTCGTTAAAGTTTACAAACGTATTCTGCCGTGGTGCCCAAGCTTCTGAAGAAGACACCCTCCTTTTTGCCAAGGAAATGTACTTTGAATTTGACCTTTGGAATGCGATTTCCGATGACTTGAGTATTCGCCAGATTTCCCTCAGTGATGGAACCATTCATATAATGCGTCCGGCAAATGGAAAGCCTAACTATGAAATTTGGAAAAAAGACACATCACAACCCTCTTCTTCCGTTTTCACGCTAGAACAAGTTTCTTTCAAAAATTTTAAAACCATTCAAACTGAAGGTTCTGTAAACCTAATTACAAAGGCTCATGTTTATTCTCTAAGGCTAAAGGGGACTTTTGCACCGGAAAACTTCAGCATTACAAATGAAGGTGATCTCAAAATACACACGCTCACCTATAATGACAGCGTTTATATTCACCAGCTGAATGCAGAATCCTACTTTACTTTATCCGGAAATGTGCGTGGCAATGAAAATAGCATTGACATTAGCGAAGGCTTGCTAAAACTAGTGGGGCATAACATAACTTTTACCACCCAAATTTCTGGAAACACCACCACTATTAATGCTGCATTAAAAAATGGGAAGCTAGAAGAATTACAATTACTTGCAAAACAACAACACTGGTATGCTCACCCCTCTATTGGTATTTCAGGTTATGGTGATGTTGACTTTGTAGGAATATTTGAAGCACATCAATCCCCAAATCTGAACATTGCCTTTACAGCAAAAAAATCTTCGCTAAAGGGAATTCAGGGAAGTACCATTTCGAATGTAAATACAAGAGGACGTTACACCCTGGCAAAAAAACGCGACAACCTTAATATTTCTGAATTTTCGGCAGAAGGAAAAACAGGAAAAATCGAAGGGAATTTAAACATAAGTGACCTTACCAAACCAGACATTGTGCTCAACCTAAAAAGTGACCTCGACCTTGCCGAGTGGCTGATTTTTGTTCCAATTGACACAATTACTCAGGCCTCAGGAAAAATGATAGTTGATCTTCATTTTGAGAATAAATTTGAATCACTTCAAAAAGTTCGGCCTGAGGAACTAAAGAAAGCCAAAGCCAGCGGACAACTTGGTCTTGAAGACATTTCATTTGCCTTTAAAGATGCTAACAAAAAAATTGAAGAGCTAAATGGCAATCTGGCTTTTGAGGGTAATGATCTTCGAGTAAAAAGTTTCTCATTCCATACGGGAACTTCTGACGTTTTTCTGGAAGGAACTTTCGCTAACGTGTTGAACTTTGTTTTTTTTAAAGACGAACGCCTTAGAATTGACACCCGAGTTCGCTCAAAGGAACTCAATATGGAAGACTTTCTTTTGGGCGCCAAAACTTCAAAAAATGAGGATGAAGCATACGACATTAGTTTTGTTAAAAATCTTGACATTGAGCTAGATCTCAAGGTCGACAAATTTCATTTTGAAAACTTTGATGCAGGACAAATTAGCGGCCAACTTTATGTAAAAAATGAAGTCATAAAGGGACAAAATATAACGCTCAATGCAAATGATGGAACCTATCAAGGGCACTTTACCATTGATACCCGAAACACTAAAGAATATACGCTGGCAGCCGCACTTAGCGGAACAGAAATAGACATACACAAGCTGTTTATAAGCTTCAATAACTTTGGCCAGGATGTGATTGCCGCAGAAAACATTTATGGAAAAGCAAACCTTGAATTGCAATATCTATCCAAAATGGCTCCTTCTCTAGAAATTGACATTTCGACTATAGAAATGACCTCAAACCTAGAGATTCAAAATGGTAACCTTAAAAACTTTGACCCACTTCTCGCCTTGTCAGACTTTGCCTCTATAGATGAATTGAGGGATGTGCACTTTGCAAGATTGCAAAACAACATTGGAATTCTCAATTCCCAAATTATCATCCCAAAAATGAATATCAACAGCAATGTTTTAGATATGGGTATTGAAGGAAAGCATGGGTTCGACAATAGTTTAGATTATTCTATTCGCCTGAAGCTTTCAGATGTTTTATTTAGCAGCAGAAAGAATAAAAAGAAGGAATCTGAATTTGATAATCACCTCATGGTAGTGGAAAGAGAGGATGATCCGAATATATATATAAGAATGACGGGGAATGTTGATAAACCATCTATTACGCTTGATCGTAAAAACATGGGAAAGTCGATAAATCAGGATTTAAAAAATCAAAAAACCGAACTTCAAAAAATCTTCAGTAAAGAAGAAAAGAAGCCTGAAAGTGACGACTCGGGTATTCAGTTTGATTTGTTCGGAGATGAGAATAATGAAGATAAAAAATAACCTTCCTTTAAATCTTTCGCTCGCCTATTTCTCTCTCTAAATGATTTTCAACTATCGAAGAGTAGGTCATAAGCCCCCTTAAATAAATATATACCCCGACTTAACGCAGTGGTACAGTTTTTATAGGGTATTTGTCTATATTTGTTACCATACTATGAAACGCCTAGGATACATACTCGCATTTTTTGCCATGCTCACACTGAGTTTCAACGAAGCTTCAGCTCAAAAAGGCATTTCTACTCCCAACCAAAATTCTTCTGGGAGCACTCTGTTTTGCAATGTTTTTATTCCAAATGCTTTTACACCAAATGGTGATAATATAAATGATCTATTTGAAGTAAAGCATGGTGAAAATTGCCAGGTACTCGAATTCAACATGAAAATTTTTGATCGATGGGGGCGCCTTATTTACGAAACTAACTCCATGGAAAAAGAGCAGTCTTGGAATGGTATGGCTGATGGAAAGGAAGTACTTCAGGGTGTATATATGTGGGCTGCCTACGCTAAAGTGAAGACACTTCAAGGCACACAAGAAGTTGAAGATTTTAAAAAACAGGGCACCGTTGTAGTAATCCGATAATCAAAAGCACCCCTCTTGATTATTTATTTTAAGATTATATTAGTCGCATAATCTTATTGCCTCATCTATTGAAGACCTTATTTCTTTCTCTCTTCCTATCTCTCTCTTTATTTGCCAAAGCACAACAAACATCTAGTCATTACATGCCCTTTAGTTTAGGCTATGGGTTTGAAACAGTAAAAGATGCATCGCTTTCACCGGTGAGTTATTCTGGAAGCTTAGGCCGAATCGGAATTGGCTATTATTACCAAAATGAAAAGTGGATTAGCATGTTTGATATTGCAGGCCTCGCGGGACAGCAATTTCCTGATGTAAATCCTGAAAGTGGATATAGAAACACACTCACAATTCTGGGTCGTGCCACGTATCATCTTTCAAAACATGTTTACAGTAGAAATGAGTGGACTATTTTTGCTGGTATTCTTTCGCACAACACTTGGGACTATCGCGAACACAGTCGTTACGGAAATAACAGTGTCAACTACACAGGCTTATTTTCTTTTGGCCCGGTCATTACCGTGCAGAAGCCATTTGAGCTTTTCAGTAAAAACTTCGCAGTTAACTATCAACTAGGCTTGCCTTTTGGTACTTATTACCTCCGCCCTGGTTATGTAAAACCTTTTCTTAACGAACAGATTAGCAATAAAGGATTTGCCTTTTGGGGAGATTACTACACAATCGACTCCAGGGCAGACCTAATATGGACTTTGAAAGGCGGGAATCAACTACGTCTTAGCTATAATTGGGACTACTCTCAGCTAGACCTATTAAACAAGGTGCAAATTGCCACACATCAATTATCCATCTCAACCGTATTTAAGTTTTGAAAAAATATCTACTCCTATTGTTCCTCCCACTTTTTGCCTCTTGCGAGAAAATTCTATTGGACGACAATCCAGCTGATGAACCACTAGAAAACTTTGATATTTTATGGAATACCATAAACGAAAAGTACAGCTATTTGGAATTGAAGAACATTAATTGGGACAGTATTCGTAATCATTACGAACCCCTGATTACTGACGACATTAGCAATAATGACCTGTTTAATATCCTAGATAGCATGCTCTACGATCTTGAGGATGGCCATGTTAACTTAACGTCTCCTTTTAATGTAAGTCGAAATTGGAATTGGTACTTGAACTATCCTGATAACTTTGATCGCGAAGTGCTTGAACGCAATTACTTAAAAGACGATTACCGAATAGCCGGGGGTCTTGAATACACCATCATCGACTCTATTGGATATATCTATTATGGGAGCTTTTCTTACGGATTTAGTATTGAAAACTTAAATGCCGCTATCAACTATATGAAAGGTACAAAAGGGCTTATTTTTGATGTAAGAAACAACGGTGGCGGTGTTTTAAATAACGCCTTTGTTTTGGCTCAAAGCCTTATCAACGAAGAAAAACAAGTGCTAATAACAGCCGAAAAAACAGGCCCCGGACGTGATGATTTTGGAAACTCACTCAGCTATACACTAAAACCAGCAGAAGACTACGCTCACTACGATGGAGAAGTAGTTCTATTAACCAATAGAAGGTGCTACTCTGCCACAAACACCTTTGCCGCCATCCTTTTTTCTTTTGATAATGTGACACTGATTGGAGATCAAACCGGAGGTGGTGGAGGAATTCCCGTAGACAGCGAATTGCCTAATGGCTGGATATATCGCTTTTCAGCAACCCGCTCACTTATTCCTATAGGTGACACATCCTACTACGATATAGAAAGAGGAGTACCGCCAGACGTAAGCGTGCACAATACAGAAGCTCGGATGGCCATCGGTAAAGATGATATTTTAGAGACCGCACTGCGAATATTGAAGTAAATATTACTTAAGCCATCCGCTGTACATCACATAATTATTGGCAATTCGATCAATCTCCCCAGAAATCAATTCAGGTGTAATATCCTTAACTTTTTTAGCCGGAACACCTGCATATATACTTCCTGACTCTATATGCGTGCCCTCAAGCACCACAGCACCAGCGGCCACTATTGAGTTGCTCTCCACCACACAAGCATCCATCACTATTGCACCCATACCTATCAGCACGTTGTCATGAATGGTACAGCCATGTGCAATAGCATTATGACCAATTGATACATTATTACCGATATTAAGAGGATGCTTTTGATAGGTACAATGCAAGGTCGCATTATCCTGAACGTTGACCTTATTACCCATTTTCACATAATGCACGTCTCCACGAACCACAGCTCCATACCAAATACTGCACTCATCACCCATTTGTATATCACCCAGTAGGGTTGCATTTTCCGCAATAAAGCAATCCTTACCCATTGTTGGTCTCTTGCCGTTTACTTCTTTTACTATTGCCATTATTGATTATTCTTATGAATTGTCAAACAAAAGTAATTAGAATGCTTGATGCAAGTATTGCCTTGTATCTTTGCAAAAATTATTGACCATGGAAGAAATGAAAAAGGTACCAGTAAGCATATATGGAGAAATGACCCCAAACCCCGCTGTATTGAAATTTGTAGCCAACAAAAGGCTTATAGAGCAGGATATGGTAGAGTTTAAAAATATTGAGGAAGCTCAGCCTTCGCCACTTGCTGTAAAGCTTTTCCACTTTCCCTTTGTAAAGGAAGTTTTCATTTCTGGTAATTATGTGGCCATCACCAAATTTGACATTGTAGAATGGGATGATGTGACCATGGAGGTTCGTGAAATGCTAAGAGAGTTTTTGGCAAACGGAAACGAAGTGCTTAGTGCTAGTTATTCAACTCAAGCTGAGGAAAAATCTGAAGATGCGGCTATGTCCAATTCGGTTAATATCCCTCATCCTGATGAAAAAGATCCTGCCGAATGGGAGGAAATTGAAAAGAAAATTGCCTCCTTGCTTGATGAATATGTAAAGCCAGCCGTAGCTTCGGATGGTGGCAACATTAAGTTCTTGAAGTATGAGGATGGCGCAGTGAAGGTTCTGCTTCAAGGAGCATGTTCCGGATGCCCTTCTTCAACTATGACGCTAAAACAAGGCATCCAGAACTTACTACAAGAAATGCTGCCAGGGCAGATTCGTACCGTAGAAGCAGTAAATGGCTAAGCCATTTTTGGCTCTTGAGCCATAGTTGCCAAGTGGCGCATATGTGCCCCCAAAGCATCTGACAATCTCTTATATTCTTTGTATGGCAAGTCAAATTCTGCTGCCGTTTTCTTCACTATTTCAGAAATAGCGGGGTAGTGTATATGGCATATTGTGGGAAATAAATGATGCTCCACCTGATAATTTAATCCACCTACGTACCAATTGATGAGCTTATTACCACGGGCAAAATCGGCAGTCGTCCTAAGCTGATGCTCCATCCACTCATCCTCTGCCATGCCACTTTCCGGAATATCCATATTCTCAACGCCCTCTACCATGTGAGCCAATTGAAATACAAAGCTCAAAATGATTCCAGAGGTTATATGCATAATTACAAAGCCCAGTATAATCCAATACCACGCAACAGGAACCAAAATAAGAGGCAGTACCATGAATAGCGAAAAGTAAAGAATCTTAGTAAAAATTAATATTACCCATTCTTTTTTAATACTCTCAGCCGTATGACCACCTACACCACGCTTGTAATATTTGATAAGCTGCTTGAAATCTTTAGCTGTAACCCAGTTAAGAGTAAGAATACCATACACCAGAGGAGTATACCAAACCTGAAATTTGTGCATTTTCTTCCACTCCTGTGAAGGGTGCATTCTTATTAAACCAGAACTTTCCATATCCTCATCCAGCCCTTCAATATTAGTAAAGGTATGGTGTAGTATATTATGTTGTACTCTCCAGTTTGCAGCGTTTCCACTGATTAAATAAATGGTGGCACCAAGCCAACGGTTTACATGTCGATTAGAAGCGTATGCCCCATGAATAGCATCATGCATCACTCCCATACCTATGCCTGACATACCAAAGGCCATAATAAGGAAAAGACCTAAAACACCCCAAACACCAGGATTTAAAGTCAACATGAGAATATAGGGAACAAAATAGAGGGATAACATCCCGATGGTTTTCATCACCATTTTACTATTTGCCTTACTGGAAATCTTATTTTCTTCAAAGTACTCTTTGACACGCTTTGAAAGGATGGTTCTAAATGACTCTTTGCCGGGCCTTGGGAACCTAACTGTAGCAACTGTACTGCTCATTCTTATATGATTAAATAATATTTATCCTTGCACGATTTCGACCTCGTTCAAAATCAAAACCTATTTTTGCGAAAATAGTGCTTATTATGCTACCGAGAACTAACCCTACTCAAACTAACGTTTGGCAAAACCTGAAAAACCATCAAACTGAGCTCTCAGCCCAGCATATGCGTGATTGGTTCCTCAACGACCCGATGCGCTTCAATGAATTTTCTCTACAAGTCGAAGGCATATTGTTTGACTTCTCTAAAAATATTATCACTCCAAAAACACTTAAACTCCTCAACAATCTCTTTGACGAATGCGGTTTACCCGAAGCCATCAAGGCACAATTTGAAGGACAAAAAATTAACGAAACAGAAAATCGAGCTGTTCTGCACACTGCACTACGCAATTTTGATGCCCAATCCATAAAGGTTGATGGTGTGGACGTTATGCCTGCTATTCAAGCGCTTCGGAGTAAGATGAAATCTTTTTCTCAAAGTATAATTGACGGTAAATGGAAGGGCTACTCAGGTAAATCCATAAAAAACATTGTGAATATTGGCATAGGGGGTTCAAGTCTTGGGCCATCTATGGTATATGACGCACTAAGCCATTATCGCGTAAATGGCATTCACTGTCACTTTGTTTCAAATATTGATGCCGCACACTTACTGGGAAAAGTAGAAAACCTTGATCCGCAAACCACACTTTTTATTATTGCATCTAAAACTTTTACCACGCAAGAAACCATGACCAATGCACAAAGTGCTAAAGAATGGTTTTTACAGAATGGCGGCCACGAAAAGGATGTTTCGAAGCATTTTGTAGCTGTAAGTACAAACAAAGATGCGGTACAGAATTTTGGGATTGACCCTGAAAACATGTTCGGCTTTTGGGATTGGGTTGGTGGCAGATACTCACTTTGGTCTCCGATCGGATTATCACTTTGCTGTGGCTTGGGGTATGATAACTTTGAGAAGCTGCTGCGTGGTGCGCACGCAATGGACAAACATTTTGCCTCTGCTGATTTCCATCAAAATGCCCCCATGCTCATGGCTGCCATTGGAATTTGGTATACCAATTTTTGGAATAGTGATACCGAAGCAATCATTCCTTACAGTCAAAATATGCACCGATTTGCTACTTATTTTCAGCAGGCAAACATGGAGAGTAACGGCAAAAGCGTTGACAGAAACGGTGAAAAGGTTAATTACCAGACAGGTCCCATTATTTGGGGTCAACCGGGTACTAATGGTCAACACGCTTTTTTTCAACTAATTCATCAAGGAACCAAGTTAATACCTTGTGATTTTATTGGATTTACTAAATCCAATTATGATAAACCCGCGCATCACCTGCAGTTAATGTCCAACTTTTTTGCACAAACTGAGGCTTTGATGAAAGGAAAAACAAAGGACGAATTGGAAAGTGAAAATATCAACGCTAACCTTATTCCCTACAAAACATTTGAGGGCAACAATCCAACAACAAGCATCTTAGCCCCAAAGCTTACGCCTGAAAATCTGGGAAAATTATTGGCATGTTATGAACATAAAATTTTCACACAAGGTGTTATTTGGAATATTTTTTCATTTGATCAATGGGGTGTAGAGTTGGGCAAATCTCTCGCAAAGTCAATTCTACCAAAACTTAGTGATAATAGCTCGCTAAATACCTATGATACTTCTACCGCTGGGCTAGTCGATTTCTTTAGAAAACATCAATAAGCACCCCAAGTTGGTGAGGTGAATTTCCTCAAACCGTTTCACCATAGTAACAACTTTTGTGTAAAGTAACAAAAGGACTACAAACGCATATTTCTTTAAGACTTTGCTTATCAAGTAGTTAATCCAAAAAGCATCTCTAGCAAGATACATACCCTGCCATAGGCATGATTTTCCTTTATCTTCAACCTGTTTAATTAAAATTCAAAACCATGAGAAAGTTAATGATTGTAGCCGCTGCTTTTCCTCTACTTATCGCTTGCAACCAAGGGGTAAAAGAAGAAAACGCACGCCTTAAAACGGAGAATGAACAGTTGTCGATGGAGAATCAGCAACAGGATTCTTTGATTAATGATTTTGTAAGTTCTTTTTCACTAATCCAGGAGAACTTAGCAAAAATTCGAGAAAAAGAAGAGACTATAAAAGAAGCTCAAGAAGGCGGAATGGAAAGCTCTCAAAGTATGCGAGATGAAGTGTTGCAGGATGTAGAAGTTATCAATGAACTTTTATCTGAAAACAAACGTACCATTGCAGACCTTAATGACAAACTTCAAAAATATAGTTATGAGGTAGGGAAGTTCAAAAAAATGGTTGCCAATCTCAATAAAGAAATTGAGACTAAGGACAATCAAGTTTTAGAATTGAAGGAAAACCTGGCGGCTCAAAACTTTGAGATGAACAAGCTAAACTCTAAGCTTGATACGCTGTCAGCTACTACTAAAAAACAGCAACAAAGAATTGAAGAACAAACTGAAGATCTCAATTCAGCTTACTATGCTGTAGGAACTTATAAAGATCTTCAAGAAAATGATGTGGTAGACCGTAAAGGAGGAATCATTGGAATTGGAAGCACTAAAACTATTGCTGAAGATTTTAATCGCGACTATTTTACCAAAATCGATATTCGTAAGACTACTATAATCCCTTTAGGTGGAGAAGACAAAGATGTTAAGCTGGTAAGCAACCATCCGTCCGACTCATACAAGTGGAATAAGGAGGAAGATAAAATTAAGAGCTTGGAGATAACTAACCCAGCAACTTTTTGGAAGGCTTCGAAGTATCTCGTGGTTTTGGTTGATTAATTATTAGCTAACCAAAACTTAAACCCCCGAATACTAATTCGGGGGTTTTTATTTTCACCCAATTTGTAATACTCTAACTACTTCTTTATTTATCTCTTAGCAGATTTTAATATATTTTCTGTTCCAAAATCAAAGTGTTAAAGTTTTCAAATTCTAAGTATCAGGATAGGATATATAGTTGTAGTAGCTATTTTTGCCGTACGAAAATTAAGACAAGAGTTATTATGATTGTAAGTAACAAGGCCTATTTCCTGATGTGGCGAGTTTTGTTGTTTTTCCTTATACTGGTATTAGTTACCGACATTTTAATGTCACAGGTAAACGGATCCATTAGTGATTACTTCGTAAACCATACTCCGGGCATTATTGCAGCAGTGGGAATTCTTCTTCTTGCAAGCATTCGCATAAACTACTTTAGCTACGAAGATGAATATGAAATTATTCACATTCACTCAAAATCATTGATTTTTGGCTCATTCAAAGCACCGGCTCAAACCCGATATGAATTTCCCAAGCGTATAATTTACGATTACCAGTTTACCAAAAGTTTGTTTACCAAAAAACTCACGATTACTTTGGCTACTCAGCATGGAGTTGAGCGCGTACGTAAGTTCAATCTAACCTTTGTACCTATGCAAAAGTTGAACTATGTGGTAAACTCGCTTGAAAATATCCGCAAACAAAATGTGGAGATTGAAAAAGAGCAAAAGCTTGAGTTGAGTTAATCTGTACATTTGCGTCAAAATTTACTTTTGATGTATACAGGATTTAAACACCTCCATTCTTTTTTACCGTATTTATTATTGGCAGCACTGGTTATTACCATAATAATCTTTGCTACAAAAATGTCTAAAGGCAGCGCTTACACGACTGCTGACAAACGCCTCTCGCTTATTACGCTGATTCTTGCGCATCTGCAATTAGTTATTGGCTTAGTACTTTACTTTATCAGCCCTGTTAGCAAAGCTGCACTTACCGCAGAAACTACCATGAGTGACGCTACAAATAGATTGTATGCAGTCGAACATCCGCTGACCATGCTTGTTGCTATTGTATTAATCACGATTGGGTATTCAAAAGCTAAGCGTAAAGAAATGTCTTCTGCAAAATTTAAGACCGTTGTAATTTTCTTTGCTATTGCTTTAATATTGGCTTTAGTAAGAATACCATGGAACGTTTGGCCCGCATAGATTTCTATGATAGAATCAAAAAAGAAAAACCTTAGTACCGAACCCGAAAAGGCAATCCTTATTGGGGTAATCACTCAGTTTCAGCCTGAGGAAAAACTCGGTGAATATATGGATGAGCTGGAGTTTTTGGCAGATACGGCCGGAGCTATTTGCGTAAAGCGCTTTTGGCAAAAGCTCGATAAACCAAATCCAAAAACTCTGTTGGGCTCTGGAAAGATTGAAGAAATAGCCTCATTCGTAAAGTCTGAGAATATTGACATTGCCATTTTTGATGATGAGCTCTCCCCCTCTCAGTTGAAAAATATTGAGCGGATATTTGAGTGCAAAGTATTGGATAGAACCAATCTGATACTGGATATTTTTGCATCACGCGCTGTTACCTCTTACGCTCGTACTCAAGTTGAGTTAGCCCAATATCAATACTTATTGCCTCGTCTTACTAATATGTGGACTCACCTTAGTAAGCAAAAAGGGGGTATTGGTATGAAAGGACCTGGTGAACGTGAAATTGAAACTGACCGAAGAATAATCCGTGATAAAATCTCCTTGCTAAAAGACAAGCTAAAGAAGATTGATAAGCAAATGGCTATTCAGCGTGGTAATCGAGGCTCACTTATACGTGTAGCTTTGGTAGGGTATACCAACGTTGGTAAATCCACCCTAATGAATCTTTTGAGCAAATCAGAGGTATTTGCTGAGAATAAACTCTTTGCAACCTTGGATACCACCGTAAGAAAAGTAGTGTTGGAAAACCTACCCTTCTTGCTTACAGATACAGTAGGATTTATTAGAAAACTTCCGACTCAATTGGTGGAATCTTTTAAATCTACTCTTGACGAGGTTCGTGAGTCAGATGTATTGATTCATGTAGTTGATATTTCTCACCCCAATTTTGAAGAGCACATTGAAACCGTAAATAATACCATCAAGGATATTGACCCCAATATTGCTGACAAAACTGTAATGATGGTATTCAATAAAATTGATCAATACTCATACGAGGTAAAGGATGAAGATGACCTCAGCCCTGCCACCAAAGCCAATTATGCTTTGGATGACTGGAAGCGCACATGGTTCGGAAAGTCTGATAAAAATGTTGTTTTCATTTCCGCCACCGAGCGTGAAAACATTGAAGACCTTAAACACAGAATCTATGAAGTGGTAGCCGAATTACACGCCATTCGCTTTCCATTCAATAACTTTCTGTACTAAGGATCTTCAAATCATTTCCTCTTTTTAAGAATTTAGTTTTACTAAAAATATACAATCATGCCCAAGAAAATCAAAAGGCAAGATGCACTCGACTACCATAGCGAAGGTCGCCCTGGAAAGATCGAGGTGATTCCTACTAAACCAAGCAATAGCCAACGAGACCTCTCCATAGCTTACTCCCCTGGCGTTGCAGATCCCTGCTTAGCTATTAGCAACAATAAGGACGATGTATTTAAATACACTGCTAAAGGAAACTTGGTTGCGGTAATTTCTAATGGTACGGCTGTGTTAGGTCTGGGAGATATTGGGCCCGAAGCCAGTAAACCCGTAATGGAAGGGAAGGGTGTTCTTTTCAAAATATTTGCAGACATCGATGTTTTTGATCTTGAGCTTAACGCAAAAGACCCAGAGCTTTTTATACAAACGGTAAAAGCTTTAGAGCCCACTTTTGGTGGAATAAACCTTGAAGATATCAGTGCACCAGAATGCTTTGAAATCGAGCAAAGGCTGAAGGAAGAACTGGACATTCCCATAATGCATGACGACCAGCATGGAACGGCCATTATTACCGCTGCGGCACTTCTCAACTCACTTGAGCTTGTAGGTAAAAACATAGAAGACGTTCGAGTGGTTTTTAATGGAGCAGGAGCCAGTGCCATCAGTTGCGCCAAGCTTTATATTTCTTGTGGTGTAAAGCCCGAAAACCTTATAATGTGCGACAGCAAAGGAGTTATTAGCAAATCGCGCACAAACCTTACAGAAGAAAAAAAGCAATTTATTGCAGATACCAATTTTGAAACCTTAGAAGACGCCATTAAGGATGCGGATGTATTTGTAGGGCTTTCTAAAGGTGGTGTGGTGAGCCAAAAAATGGTTAAGTCCATGGCTAAAAACCCAGTTGTTTTTGCTCTAGCAAACCCTGACCCAGAGATAAGTTACAAAGAAGCAACAGCAGCGCGCAAGGATATTATAATGGCTACTGGCCGATCTGACAATCCTAATCAGGTGAATAACGTGCTTGGCTTCCCTTTTATCTTTAGAGGAGCTCTTGACGTTCGCGCCAAGAAAATCAATGAGGAAATGAAATTGGCTGCTGTTCATGCTATTGCCGAATTAGCAAAGGAGTCTGTTCCCGAAATTGTAAACATGGCCTACAATCAGGATAACATGCAGTTTGGGAAAGATTATATAATTCCGAAACCGTTTGACCCTCGTCTTATATACAAAGTATCTCCAGCTGTAGCCAAAGCTGCAATGGATAGTGGTGTTGCAAGAATTCATATTGAAGATTGGGATAGTTATAAAGAAGAACTCATCAGCAGACTGAGTCGTGATGACAAATTCATTCGCTTGGCGCAAGAAAAAGCACGCAGCAAACCACAGCGCGTAGTGCTTGCTGAAGGTGACAACCTGAAAGTGCTAAAAGCTGCCCAAATTGCAGTGGAAGAAAATCTGGCGAAACCAATACTGCTAGGGAAGAGAGAGATTATAGAAAGATTGATAAAAGAGCACAATCTCGGCATTGAAGACCTTCCTATACTTGACACATTTGATAGCCCAGATCGCTCAGAAAAATACGCTCAGTTACTATTTGAAAAACGCAAGCGAAAGGGAGTTACACTTTTTGATGCTCGCAAACAGGTTAGAGATAGAAATTATTTTGGTGCAGCAATGCTTGAAGCTGGGGAAGCTGATGCCTTTGTTTCGGGTTTAACCCGAAAATATACCGAGGTATTGAAGCCTCTATTTGAACTTATAGGAACTGATGCCGATACAAAGAAGGTATCGGGTATGTACATCATGCTCTCCAAAAAAGGGCCCATGTTTTTTGCTGATACCACCATCAATGAAAACCCAACGGCCGAAGAAATTGTAGACATCACGTTAGAAGCCGCCACCATCTTAAAAAGAATAAATGTAAAACCTAAAATTGCGCTTCTTTCTTACAGCAATTTTGGGTCTTCAAACCAACCGGAGGCGGTGAAAATGCAAAAGGCCACTGCTATTTTGAGAAGAGATCATCCAGACTTAATTGTAGATGGTGAGATGCAAGCCAATTTTGCTTTAAACAATGAACTTCTCAATGAAACTTTTCCATTCAGTGATTTGGTAAAATTCAAGCCAAATACTTTTATTTTTCCGAATCTTGCCGCAGGAAACATTGCTTACAAAATGCTTCAATCACATGGTGCAGCCGAAGCTCTAGGGCCATTTTTGATAGGAATAAGAAAGCCCGCACACATTTTACAAATGGGAAGTAGCGTGCGCGAAATTGTGAATATGATTACCTTAGCTTCGGTAGATGCACAAACGCGAAAAACAAAATCTTCTAAGTAAAAATGAAAGTATTATTCCCAACCGATTTCTCAGAAAATGCAGAATTGGCAGCCGAGTTTGCCATTGATATTGCAAAGCGCACTAAGGGTAGCATTGTAGCTTTTCATGCCTATGACGTACCTTATTCTGAGCGTAGTATGACCACTTCATTGCTTCATGAAATGAAGGACATTGCCAATAAGCACATGCAAGAATTTGAGGCTAAAGTTTTATCTTCTTCAGGTGTAGGTTTTCAAACGCAGGTTAGCCTGGGCAATCCTATCCGACTGAGTAAAGAGCTATGCGAAAAGCATAACATTGACATTGTAGTTCTTGGCACCAAAGGAGCCAGCGGTATCGAAGAACTTTTGATTGGTAGTAATGCAGCTTCTGTTATTCAAAACATTGACACTCCCGTTTTGGTAATTCCTCCAAACTCTAAGGTAAAGGAGATTAAAAACATTGTGCTAGCCACCGACATGGACCTTCGTAAAAAAGAACGTCCATTATTAAGATTAAAAGCCTTCGCAAATATCTATGGAGCCAAGGTTAACATCCTGCATTTTCAGGATGACCGTGGCGTAAAAGAAGGTAGCCGCGACTTTTTGGAAACGCATCTTAGCGATGTGCCTCACAGCTATGCTGTACTGGCTCAAAAGGATAACCTGGATAAGGATATTTTGGAATATTGCGAAACAAAAAATGCAGACATGGTAACCGCAATTACCAAGCGTTACGGCTTTTTTGAAGGTTTATTCAAAAGTAGCCTTACATCCAAGCTTGCCTACCATACTAACATTCCTATGCTGGCGCTACACGAACCAAAATAGAATCAAATATATTTCTGCCTTAAGGAGAGACTCACAATTGTTGGTCTCTCCTTTTTTTATCCCTTATCTTAGAGTTTCGCAAATTCACAACCATGGACTATCGTTGGACTACCGCACCCAAAGCTTCCGCTAAAATCACTCAAAACCTTCAACAACAATTAGGTATAAATCCCACTTTATGTGAATTATTAGCACAACGCGGTATTCATGATTTTGATGCGGCCAAAGAATTTTTTCGCCCCGATTTGAGCTCCCTGCATGATCCCTTTTTGATGAAGGATATGGACAAAGCCGTGGAACGTATCGAAAAAGCAATTAAAGCTGAGGAGCGTATTTTAATTTATGGAGATTACGATGTGGACGGCACCACAGCTGTTTCTTTAGTTCATTCCTTTCTAAAAAATCACTGCCCTCATTTAGACACTTACATCCCTGACCGATATAAAGAAGGTTACGGTATTTCCACTGCCGGAATTAATTATGCAGCAGACAATGACATTGGCCTGATTATCGCCTTGGATTGTGGTATAAAAGCTATTGATAAAGTAGAATATGCTTCCTCCAAAGGAATTGATTTTATAATAGGAGATCACCACCGCCCGGGAGATAAAATACCTCAGGCCGTTGCAGTGCTAGATCCCAAAAGAGAAGATTGCAATTATCCTTTTGATGAATTAAGCGGCTGTGGTGTAGGTTTCAAGTTAGTGCAGGCCCTTTGTAAAAAATGGGAACTTCCAGATTCACAATGGACGTGTCTACTTGATCTTTTGGCAATAAGCATAGGCGCTGACATTGTTCCCATAAATGGTGAAAACCGTGTTCTGGCCTTTTATGGACTTAAGCTCATAAATGAGCATCCCCGGCCAGGAATTGCTCTGCTAAAAGAACTTGCAGGCAAAAAAGACACTACTATGACCATCACAGATGTGGTGTTTTTGCTGGGGCCAAGAATAAATGCTGCAGGCAGAATTTCGCATGGCCACCTTGCTGTCGAACTTCTTACTGGAGAAGATCCAACCGTAATCGAAGAGCTCTCTAAAACTATTAATGATCATAATAATGAGCGTAAAGAATTAGACGGATCAATCACGCAGTCTGCACTAAAAATGATACAAGACCTTGATGAAACCGACCGATACAGTACCGTAGTTTTTGAAAAGGATTGGCACAAAGGAGTTATCGGAATTGTGGCCTCTCGCCTAATTGAAAACTACTATCGACCCACCGTGGTATTTACTGAAAGCAAAGGCATGCTTGCCGGCTCTGCTCGCTCGGTAAAGGGTTTTGATGTATACAATGCCTTAGATAGCTGCAGCGACATTTTAGAGCAATTTGGAGGACACATGTATGCCGCAGGAATGACTTTGCCGATAGATAGATTCCAAGAGTTTAAGACCAAGTTTGAGGAAGTGGTAAAAGCCACCATAAAGCCGGAGCAACGTACACCTGAAATAGAAATTGATGCCAACGTCTCCTTCCCGGAACTCAGTGAAAAGTTTTATAAAGTGCTAAAGCAATTTGCACCCTTTGGCCCTGCCAATATGCAGCCAACTTTTAGAACCGACAATCTTTCGGATACTGGCTTTAGCAAACCAGTTGGTGGCGATGGTACTCATTTAAGAGTTGTACTCAAAGACCCTTCTTCAGGAATAAGCTTTACAGGAATAGGTTTTGGAATGGCCGACAAGCTACCCCTCTTGCAATCCGGCACGCCAATTTCAATAGCGTACCATGTTGAAGAAAATCACTTCAACGGAAAGGTTACTTTACAAATAAGATTGAAAGATATTAAGCTAACAGAAGAGCTTTAGAAACTACCCACCAACTGAAGCTAAATGAATCTCGGTTTCTGTTTCGGCATCTTTTACAGGTAATTTGTCCAAACGTGTTTTTAACACCGTCATTTGAGCCTCGTAGTCAGCTTTGTACTTTTCCTTAATAGGATCTGCCTCAGGCAACTTTTGACTATACGGATCTACTTGCTTTCCATTTTTCCAAAAGCGGTAACACACATGAGGACCTGTAGCAAGACCTGTACTACCAACGTAGCCAATGATATCTCCTTGTTTTACTATTCTACCCTTCTTAGTACCTTTGGCAAACTTACTCATGTGCAGATACTGCGTGGTATAAGTGGAATTATGACGAACTTTTACGTAGTTACCATTACCACGGGTATAAGCCGCAGCAATCACCTCACCATCGGCTGTAGCCATAATCGGGGTTCCGGTTGGTGCGGCATAATCCGTCCCTAAATGAGCTTTCCATCGCTTCTGCACAGGATGAAAACGCTTAGGATTATAGCGACTGGAAATACGATAAAAATCAAGAGGAGCTTTCAAAAAGGCTTTTCTCAAAGTCTTTCCATTTTCATCAAAATAATCAGAGTAATTTTCATCAGGACGATCAAAATGAAAAGCATAAAACGATGTACCTCCGTGATTAAAATCAGCTGCGATAATTCGCCCTACACCTACATTCACCGTATCATCAATATACTTCTCTTCATAAATCACTTTGAAGTAATCCCCCTTTTGAATTCTAAAAAAGTCAATACTCCAGGCGTATACATCCGCCAATTTCATTGCAATTCCTACTGAAGCCCCTTTCTCTACAAGTGTTTGATAAAGTGATGAATTAATTTCACCTGATACTTCATGCACCTTGGTGGTCACGTCCTTTTTGCCAGAATATACATTTACCGAATCTTGCAAATCGAATACATAATACTCTACTGCCGAAGCCTGATACACCATGTATTTGGCCACACGACTGCTGTCATTGCTTTCGCAAAAAAGTGAATAAGGCTTTCCACTTCGCAACCATCTTACATCAAAAACATCTTTAAATTCTGTAGCAATTTTGTTAATCACACTATACCCCACTCCATTAGCCAAAAGAATGTTACCAAAACTCTCACCATTTTTCACTACACCTTCTAGCACTTCAAATGAATCAACTGGAAGGCCAAAGCGATAGGCAATAGGTACAATAGGCTTAACGCTAGTGGTGTCTATAGTAACATCTTGTGGCCGTGCCGCAAACTGCTTATTAAAATAAAACCTGATAAAAACTACGCCAGCTATAAGTATTGTGGCAAGCACCAAAAACAACTTGATCCTCTTCTTCATCAATCTGCTAAAAATTATGTTTCAAATGTAATTCGCGAATATATGAATTCGTACTGTCTTATTAACAAGGGGTTAGATATCTAAAAATGTATAATTACTTATTCGACTTGGGGCCATATTCCGAAAGCACATCCGTCACCCATTTTTTACCCCACTCTTTTTTCTCCTCTGCTGTCCAAAGTTCAGGATAGAATATTCGTTTTTGAAAACGTGGTGGCAAATACTTCTGCCAGTTTGTTCCTCCTGTACTACTTACATCGTGTGGACGCTGAGCTAAGTAAGCAACAGAAGTTCTATAATGCTGCAATGGCCAGTTTACGTTAACATTTAGATCAAGCGCCTTAAGCTGCTCTTCGATTCCCTTATGGGTTTTTCCTGTCTCCTTAAACCTTTTATATAACTGCCATAGGTTTACTTCTTTGTAGCCGTTTGCTAATCGAATAAGTTCGTCAGTGTACTTACGCTCGAACTGTCGCAGGGTGAGGGTCTTTTCACCGGTCTTCTCCATAGTAGCTCCCCACTTCCAATAAATTTTATCATACATCTGACCTATATTAGCTCCATCCTTCACCATCTTCTGGCGAAAGTCCTTATTGACCAGATTAATCATATCAGTAGCACAGATTTCAATCTTGCGATACTGAGCTGACTGAAACCCACTTGCGGGGATAAGAGACATTCTAAACTTTAAAAAGTCTTCGCGATCCATTCCTTTTTCCATTACTCCAAACGAGTGGGTAAGTGCACTAAAATATCTGTTGATTCGCTTTAATCGAGCTTCAAAAAAATCAGTGGTCAGATCTTTGTTCTCAGCAAGCTGCTTCATTTCATGCAGCGTAAGCTTAAAATACAGCTCCGTTATTTGATGATACATGATGAAAATCTCTTCATCAGGAAACTGAGTTTTTGGTGTTTGTAGACTTAAGAGTGTATCTAAGTGTATGTAGTCCCAATAAGTATTGTAGTCTGCAAATAATAGCCCGTCAAGGTAAGCGAGTAATTCCTGACCACTTGCGTGATACTTTTCCGCAAGTTTATCAATGCGCACATTGATCTCTTCATTAATGTCCATGCCGTAATCGTTATAGAGCGGCAAATTAAAGAATCTTATTTTCTGAATTGTAAAGGATTTCGGTTATTCCTAAAATCCATCAAATCCATTTTTATACTCCCTACAGCAAGTTTAGCCTCCAAACGAATTGGAATTTTATTAGCATCATCAGTCACCCACAATGTCAAACCCTCTTCCTCTCTAAACACTCGTCCTTCTTGTACTACCGGTATAAATTTTTTACAATCAATATAACCCCAGTCGGTTTTCATTCTTTCTACCCCCAGGTATTTTAATTGAAATGGGAAAACTTCATGGTCCATAAAAATCTCAATCGGAAGCACATCTCCAGGCTGAATATTTCCAGTTTCTGCGCAACGAGCGTAGTAAAAAGCGCTGAGTATGTCCTGCACGTTAACCGGCACTTCATAATTCTTGGAGTTCTTTTCCAGAATATCTCTTGCCGTATTGGCATTTTGATTAAAAAAAACATGCCGTTTTATAATATACCCACCCTCATTAACATCTCTTACAAATTCCCATGGTATGATGGACTTTGTATCTACATAAGACTCATAAGTATCTCTGGTTTTAAAAAACCATTCTGCCATTCCGGTTGACCTTCCTTTGCCTACCATGTGATATACCTCCCTACCATTTTTGTGAGTAATATCTTTTACCATCAACTCCGCTATACCAGCGTCAATAATTCCATAATGAATACGGTACTTAAGGTATTCGCCTTTGCTAAATGCATTATTGGATATTTTTCGCAATTCTGTTTTTGGCGTATCGGAGGTGTAGTCATCCTCAACTGGGGAAGTGATTGGCCAAAAGAAAAAAGGAAATATGAGAGCTAGTAATTTCATGTTATTTGATTTCTAACTGAAATTACAAAATGAATGCCAAGAAAATAAAAAGTAATAAGGTGTGCCTAAAATATAACGGCCCGAACGGCATTATATACATCATCTACAGCACTATTATAACCAGGAATAACATCAATATTGAAATAGCGCTTAATTTCTAGTACAGTAAGCAGGAGGATACAAAACCATGATATAACACCTGTGGTTTTAAAAACAATATTCACAGTTTCCCAAAAGATGATTCTCTTCTCACGATTATCTCGTGGAATATCTTCGGTTTTCTTAGAAACGCTATGTGTTGCAGAAGTATTCAATTAGTACTTTAATCTTGAACAAATATAGAATTTATCACACATCCTTATATGGCGATATATCGAAATAACAAACAGTATAACGAAAATCTGACACTTAGAATTTAATGCAATTCAATGATAAGGCTCATGTTATGAACTATTCTAAATCACACCATGCAATAATAATGCAGTATGGCGTCCAATGCCAAACCATAAATCGACTTCTACTTAAATCACAATATTCACAATCTTACCCGGTACAACAATCACTTTTTTGGGTGATTTACCATCCAGATATGTTGCGGTTCTTTCCAAAGCCATAATGTGTTTTTCCACAGCATCCTTACCCATCTCCAATGAAAGTTCTTCCTTAAACCTCATTTTGCCGTTAAAGGCAACTGGGTATTCAAAGCTGTTTTGGGCCAGGTATTCATCATTATGAACGGGAAATGGCACTGCAGAAATACCACCTTCATGGCCCAAGCCTGCCCACAGTTCTTCGGCCAAGTGTGGAGCAAACGGAGAAATTAGCACCGCTAGCGGCTCTAAGATTTCACGCTTATTACATTTCATTACGCCAAGTTCATTCACACAAATCATAAAGGCACTCACAGAAGTATTAAAACTGAATGCCTCAATATCTTCATTCACCTTTTTGATTAAAACATGAAGTGATTTTAACTCTTTTTCATCAGCTTTTTCATCGCTAATATTCCAATCCGCTCCATTTTTATACAGGCGGGTAAGCTTTTTTAAGAAACCATGAACACCCGTGATACCAGCAGTATTCCATGGTTTGGATTGCTCCAATGGCCCAAGGAACATTTCATACATGCGCAAGGTATCTGCACCGTATTGCTCAATGATGTCGTCCGGGTTTACCACATTATATTTGGATTTGGACATTTTTTCTACTTCGCGCCCTACCAAGAACTTTCCATTTTCCGAAATAAATTCAGCTCCAGCCAAATCATCTCTCCAGGCTTTGAAAGCTTCAACATCCAGCTCATCAGAAGCATTTACCATATGTACATCTACGTGAACCGGAATGGTTTTATAGTCCTTTCTCAGGCCTCGGGAAACAAACTTATTTTGACCTTCCACACGGTAAGCGAAAGCAGAAGTTCCCAAAATCATCCCTTGGTTTATCAACTTTTTGAAGGGTTCGTTTTGAGAAATAATTCCCTGATCTTTCAAAAACTTATGCCAAAATCGTGTGTACAAAAGGTGACCTGTGGCGTGCTCGCTACCTCCTATGTATAAATCCACATTTTGCCAATAGGCATCGGCTTTTTCGCTTACCGGAGCATCTGTGTTAAATGGATCCATGTAACGCAAATCGTACCAGCTACTACCTGCCCAACCTGGCATCGTAGTTTGTTCCAACGGATAACCTTCTCCATTTGCCACTACGCCTTTTTCAGGATCGTAGTTCCACTTATGGCCGCGAGCCAAAGGTGGCTCACCATCTTCGGTTGGCAAATAAGCGTCCACCTGCGGAAGCTCCAGCGGCAAATGTTCCTGCTTTACAGCATGAGGAACACCATCTTGATAATACACGGGAATTGGCTCTCCCCAATAACGTTGACGACCAAAAATCGCATCACGCAAGCGGAAGTTTACTTTACCCTTTCCTAAACCTTCTTCTTCAATTTTAGCAATAGCTTTTGCCACAGCTTCTTTTACGTCAAGGCCATTCAAGAAATCAGAGTTTATCACTTTTCCTTCTTTGGCATCGTAAGATTCTTTAGAAATATCTCCACCTTCTACTACCGGTAAAATCGGCAGATCAAAATATTTTGCAAAAGCATAATCGCGGCTATCGTGAGCCGGAACGGACATTACAGCCCCTGTTCCGTAGGAAGCCAAAACATAGTCACCAATCCAGATGGGCAATTCTTTGCCGCTAAAGGGATGTACAGCGTAAGCACCGGTAAATTGACCGCTCACAGTTTTTACATCGGCAAGTCTATCGCGCTCGCTTTTCTTCGCGGCTTGCTCTTTATATTTTCTAACTGAGCCTTCGTAAGCTTCCGTTGTAATTTTATCCACCAAAGGATTCTCTGGAGCCAGCACCATAAAGCTTACGCCAAAAATAGTATCAGGTCGGGTGGTGAAAACTTCGATTTTGTCTTCTCTATCTTTTAATGCAAAATGTACACTCGCCCCTTCGGATCTTCCAATCCAATTGCGCTGAGATTCTTTCAATGATTCTGACCAATCGATTTCATCAAGTCCATCTAACAATCGCTGAGCGTAAGCTGTAATTCTCAGGCTCCATTGCATCATCTTCTTTTGAATCACAGGATGTCCACCACGCTCACTAAGACCATCTTTCACTTCATCATTGGCCAATACAGTTCCCAAGGCTGGGCACCAGTTTACGGTAGACTCAGCCCTGTAAGCCAATCTATACTTTTGAAGTATTTCTTCTTTTTGAATATCACTTAACGCATTCCAAACTTCTGCTGTAAAGTCTTCTTCATTTGAAGTAACAGCATTTACACCCTCGCTTCCTTTAGCTTCAAAATGCTGAACCAAGGTGTCAATAGATTTTGAAGAATCTGCGGAAGTATCATACCAACTATTAAAAAGCTGAAGAAAAATCCACTGCGTCCATTTGTAAAAGTTAGGATCAGAAGTACGCACCTCACGTGACCAGTCAAATGAAAATCCGATTTGATCCAACTGTTGACGATAGCGCTTAATATTTTCTTCGGTAGTAATTGCAGGATGTTGACCAGTCTGAATGGCATATTGCTCCGCTGGCAGCCCAAAAGAATCGTAGCCCATGGGGTGCAACACATTAAAACCTTTGTGACGCTTATAGCGAGATACAATATCAGAAGCAATGTAACCCAGTGGGTGACCTACGTGCAAACCCGCTCCAGATGGGTAAGGGAACATATCCAACACATAGTACTTTGGCTTTTCAGAACTTTCTTCCGCTTTAAACGAACCGTTATCAGCCCAGTATTCTTGCCACTTCTTTTCTATTTCCTGAAAATTGTAATCCATAACGCTGCTAAAATCTATTGAGGCGCGAATTTAGCAAGACCGCTACTTATATAAGGGATGGTTCTTCTTTTAATTTGAGATATATCCAAACAAAAACGGGAAACTTCCTGAAAAAGAAATTTCCCGTTTGCAAAATTATCTCACCAACTGATTTTTATGCCGAATGCTTGTTTTTAAAAGTAACACTTACACCCAGTGCCAATCTGTAATTGGTGGGCAAACTAAAGAATGGGGTAAGCTCAGAAACATGGAAGTCATTACTATAATTAGCTATACAAGCCTGATAAAATTCTGGATTATCCGTTTGAATGTACATCACACCATGCGGAATATCCTTTTCATAATTGCTGGCATTGAAAATACCGAGGATATAGCCCTCCTCAATCAGGTATGAATACCTGGCAAACTGAGTGTGAATAATAGAGTAACGCGTTGATAGGGCTTCTTCGTTTTTTAATTCAAGACGAAGCCATTTTAGATTAAATGTGTTCATGATATTTGACTTTTAAGGGGTTAATACGTCAAAAGTGAAAAATTTAACCCTTGTCAAAAAACTAAATTAGACGAGTATTGAGTTTCTATCGATTAATGGAATATACGAATGAGCAAAATGCAATATTGTGGAAATAAAAAAAGCCTGAAGCATATGCTTCAGGCTTTAGAAAGTTGCCCCACAAGGACTCGAACCTCGACTGACGGTACCAAAAACCGCTGTCCTGCCAATTAGACGATAGGGCATCCTTTTGATTGGGCGGCAAAAATAAGCAGGGTTTTTTAACTACCAAACTTTTGCCTTTATTTTTTTACCCCTTTTTTATTGACTGTATAAATTTACAAAAAAAGCTCAAAATGCCTCTTCACACATAATTAAGAGGGATTAACAATATTTTGAGATTTGACGTACCCTTATTTTTATAAATTCGCCACTCCACATAAAATTCTGATAATGCAGGAGAATTATTCTAAACTTAACAACCTTATCGGTTGGATCGTATTTGCAATCGCAGCATTCACTTACGTTTCTACCCTAGAGCCCACGGCCAGTTTTTGGGACTGTGGTGAATATATTTCAACAGCCATTAAGCTTCAAGTAGGCCACCCTCCCGGTGCGCCCTTCTTTCAATTGATGGGAAACTTTTTTGCTCAGTTTGCCTTTGGAGACGTTACCCAGCAGGCGTACATGGTCAATATGGTTTCTGGACTCAGTAGTGCTTTTACCATTCTTTTTCTTTTTTGGACGATCACAGCACTAGGCAAAAAATTCTCAAAACATCATGGTGAGCTTACTAAAGCTCGAATGATATCAATATTTGGTGCCGGTGCTGTAGGTGCACTTGCTTATACCTTTAGTGACAGCTTCTGGTTTTCGGCAACCGAGGGTGAGGTTTACGCTATGTCTTCCCTATTTACAGCAATTGCATTTTGGGCAATACTTAAATGGGAAAATGAAGTAGACAATAGCCCCAAAGCTGGCCGATGGTTAATTTTTATCGCCTACATGACAGGGCTTTCTATTGGTGTTCACATCCTGGTATTTCTTACCATCCCCGCTATTGTAATGATCTATTTCTTCAAAAATAAAGAAGTAGCCAACGTACGTCAGTTTATACTTTACAACGGAATCGCGGTAGTGGTATTAGGTGTGGTATTTGCCGTGATCATTCCACTTATTCTAAACAGCTTTGGTAAGCTGGAAATTTTCTTTGTTAACTCAATCGGGCTTCCTTTTAACACAGGAACCATTTTCATGCTTTTGCTGCTTATTGCCGCGTTTGGTTTTGGGTTAATTTCTACCCGCAAAAAAGGGCTACCGCTTTGGAACACTCTAATTCTTTCGATACTATTTATCCTTATTGGATATTCTACTTTCGTAACTCTGGCAATTCGCTCTAATGCAAATACCCCGATTGACGAAAATAATCCTGAGGATGCACTTTCGCTTTTGGCTTATTACAATCGTGATCAATATGGTGACTGGCCCGTAATGTACGGTCAGTATTTTAACGCTCCTCTGGATCAACGAACTCCCTTTACCGATGGCACTCCGATCTATGAAAAAGATGAAGAGGCTGGCAAGTATGTGGTTTCTGATGATCGCGAAGGAAGTGTGAGAAACTTTGCCAAAACCCATACAGGCTTTTTCCCTCGTATGTGGAGTGACGATCCAGGACACGTGAAAAACTATATGCAAATTGCCGGCATTACTAATAAAGATAAGAAACCAACCTTTGGACAAAACTTAAAGTTTTTCTTTGACTATCAAATCGGCCATATGTGGTGGCGCTACTTTATGTGGAACTTTGCCGGACGTCAAAATGATGACCAACACCATTACGAGGTAACTCAAGGAAACTGGCTAAGTGGTATTGATTTTATAGATGCTATTCGCTTAGGACCACAGAGCAATCTTCCCTATCATGACAGGAACAGCCCAGCAAGAAACACCTATTATTTCCTTCCTTTTATTTTAGGAATTATTGGTCTCTATTTTCACTTTAAGCGAGACTGGAAGGATGCCTGGGTAGTGACTTTATTCTTTTTGATGACAGGAATAGCGATTGTGATTTATACCAACCACAAACCCTTTGAACCACGCGAACGTGATTACGCCTTTGTCGGGTCATTCTACGCCTTTGCCATATGGATAGGACTTGGCGTACAGGCCATTTATGAGATTTTGGCTAAAAAGTTTAAGGGCAACGCCACTGCCATTGCTACTTCAGCACTATGTCTATTACTGGTGCCAGCTATAATGGCCAAAGAAAACTGGGATGACCATGATCGATCCAACAGATACACCGCAAGAGATATTGCAAAAGCGTACTTAGATTCTTGCGCACCAAATGCCATACTTTTTACAAATGGTGATAATGACACATTCCCTCTTTGGTACATTCAGGAGGTAGAAGGGTATCGCACCGATGTACGCATCGTAAACCTTAGTCTCCTAAATACGGATTGGTATATTGACCAAATGAAGCGTGCGGCTTATGAAGCTGCCCCTGTTCCATTTACCTTTGAGCATGATCAATACAAACAAGGTACACGCGATGTAGTATATTTCCGTGAAGACCCACGTGTGAAGGGAAGGTGGCGCGCTGAAGATTTAATCAAGTGGATTAAGAGCGATGACCCAAGTACTCGCTTTAAGTATGGCAATAATCAACTTCAATATTACCCTGTAAAAAAGGTGCGTGTTGATATTGACAAAAATGCAGTGCTAGCCAATAATGTGGTTTCTGATAAAGACACAAACCGTATTTTGGATTATATCGATTGGGATTTAAATGCTCAACTACTTTCTAAAAGAGATATTATGGTGGTTGACCTTATTGCCAACAATGATTGGTCTCGCCCCATTTACTTTAGCGTGACTGTAGGAAACAGCAGCAAGTCATTCTTTTGGTTAGAAGATTACTTCCAACTTGAAGGATTAGCTTACCGTTTTGTACCCGTTAAGAATGAATCTCCAAAAGGTTCTACCGACTTTGGTAAGCCCAATACGGAAATCATGTATGACAACTTGATGAACAACTTTGAGTACGGAAATATGGAAGTACCCGGGGTGTATTTGGATGAAACCAACAGAAGACTTTCTTATAATCTTCGAAACACTTTTGGCAGACTGGCCAACCAACTGGCTGAAGAAGGCCAAAACGAGAAAGCCATTGAAGTGCTTGACCGTGGTATGGAAATAATGCCCGAAGAAAAATTTGAGCTAAACTACTTCGTATTTAGCATGATTGAGGGCTATTATAAAGCCGGAGCTACCGAAAAGGCTCGCGCTATTGTTGATCTTTTTGCTGACCGCCTGGATGAAGAGCTTGCCTACTACCAGCAATTTAAGGGTGACGACCGCGCTAAAGTACAGCAGGAAACTCGCTCTGCAGCCAGTTATTACCAAATGCTGATTCGCATGGTAAACCAATATGAATACCCTGGGCAAGGTATGCAGCAAATGCAGGATACAGAATTCTTTAAACGCTATCAAGCTGCGCTGAGACCGCTAGGGATGGCCTAATTAAGAGCATAGATTTTAAACTAGAGCCTCGCATTTTGCGGGGCTTTTTTATTTCCTTTGCATCATACTAAAACCCTAATTAAAATGAAATTCAATAAAATAATTCTAACACTCTTCGCGGTATCTATGATACTAATATCCTGTAAAAAAGAATCCGAGTACAAAGACTACGAAGGAAACTGGAGCGGCACTTATACGGGTGATGATACCGGAACGTGGAATGTAAACATTGACGATGAAGGAAAAGTAACCGGCAGTGCAGTTTCTGATTCCCTACCATTTTTTACCCTCACTGGCGAGGGAGAAATTAGCAAAGATGGAGAACTCAATACCACCATTTCTAATTTTGGAATTTCAATCGTTTTTAAAGGACAGGCAAAAGACAATAGCATATCAGGTACCTGGTCTTATGTGGGGCAAGACTTTTCCGGAACCTGGTCCGGCAAGAAAAACTAAATCAAATTCCATGTGCTAAAACTCCGCCCTGTGCGGAGTTTTTTGTTTTCACCTAATTTTACCCTATGCGAAACTACCTCATCAAATCCCCTTGGTGGCTAAAGGCTTTTTATTCCAATCTCACATGGAATAAACCCACTGATGAGAAGATCGTGTACCTCACCTTTGACGATGGCCCAACTCCCAAAATCACAGAGTGGGTTATGGAGCATTTGGCAAAGCACAATGCTTTGGGTACTTTTTTCCTTATCGGGAAAAATGTGGCTGAAAACCCTGAAATATTTCAAAAACTAAAAGAGGCCGGGCACAGCGTTGGCAACCACACGCACAATCATCTCAATGGTTGGAAGCACAGTACTAAAGATTATCTAGAAAATATAGCGAAGTGTAGTGATTTGGTTCCATCCATGCTTTTTCGTCCGCCTTATGGCAGAATAAAAAAGTCACAAGCCAAAGCCTTAAAAAAGGATTACAACATTATAATGTGGGACATTTTGAGTGGCGACTTTGACGCTTCCATTGATGGTGAACGATGCCATAAAAACGTAATTAAACATATTCAACCTGGGTCCATTATCGTTTTTCACGACAGCGTAAAGGCATGGCCTCGCTTACAAGTAGCCCTTCCCAAAACTTTGGAATATTTAAAAGAAAAAGGCTTCCGAATGGAAGCCCTTTAATTATACGTTCTTAATTTGATTGACAATCTGCGCTGCAGGAATCACCCCGCTTTGTCGCCACTTCATTTGGCCATCTTTATAAATCATCAAGGTTGGTACACCTTGTACATTTAGGCTTCCAGCCAATTGCGGATTTTTGTCCACATCTATCTTTATCACTTTTACAGAATCCCCAAGCTGCTGTTTTACATCTTTGAGAATGGGTGCCAAGGTTTTGCAAGGGCCGCACCATTCGGCAAAAAAGTCAATCAGCACAGGCTTATCTGAATTGATGATTTCTTTAAATCCAGCCATTACTTTTTGTTTTCCATCTCAGCCGACCAGCTAGACCAGCCACCTGTCATGTTGTGAGTATTAGTGAAGCCAGCTTCCTCCATTTTCTTTACTGCCTTTCCACTCCTGTTTCCAGAATGACAGTACACCAAGTATTCCTGATCTTTAGGAAGCTCTGCAATTTTTTGATCAAAATCATCACCAAAGAAGTTAATCAAAGTGGCCCCTTCCAGATGTCCTTTTTCATACTCTTCGGGTGTGCGCACATCAATGATCACCACTTTATCGTCCTTTATCATTTCCTGTGCCTCGGCCACGGTCACATCATTGTTGCCCGTGCTTTGGGCTCCGCATGAGGCCATAAAAACCATCATAGGAAATATTAGAAAAATTAACTTTTTCATATTATTTATATTTTACTGTGATTCTATTTTTGGAGAGCCTGCACATCAGCATATCCGCCACCATTAGTAACATTCTCTACACCGTTTTGTTGCAAAAACTGCATCACGCTGGCACTACGACCACCCGAGCGACAGAAGACCACTATGTTTCCTTCCATGCTTTTAAACTTCTCCAGTTCATCCGCTACATCTCCCATTGGGATATTCTCAGCACCATCCACACTTACTTCATCCACTTCATAAGGCTCGCGCACATCTATAAGGTGAGTAGCCGGATCGTTTATTAGTTCACTTAATGATTTCATTATTCTATTATTTTTTGAGAATTCAAAAGTAAGATTTTCGGCAAATGGTTTTGGTAACCAAAGTCACAGATCCTTCTACGTGGAACATTAAGCTCCGAGTGACTGAACCCTTGCAGGGTTTGAAACCCTGCAAGGATTAATCCTCAACTGGCCACAAAAAAAACGGCAGCCTTCTTTAGAAAACTGCCGATCAATCTTATAAGTTTAAAGTTTCTCTTACCAAATAGTAACCTTCACAGAATCCGGGCGCACCATGGCATCACCATCTTCGCAACCCCAAGCTGTTTTAAACTCGGGCATGTTGCTCATCGGGCCATTTACACGGTAGGCCGCAGGCGAGTGAGGGTCAGTTACAACTTGGTTGCCCAAGTATTCATCCGTTTGGTTAGAAGACCAAACTTGCCCCCAGCCCATAAAAATGCGTTGCTGCCAAGTGTAGCCATCAATTGGAGCTGGCTCTTCTTTGCCTTCTACATGAGACATTTCATAGGCATAATACGCCAAGGTCAATCCACCAAGGTCGGCAATGTTTTCACCTAAAGTAAGGCGACCATTTACAAACACTTCCTTCAAAGGTTGGTACTCACCATACTGGCTCACCATTCTGTCGGTACGCTTTTCAAAACGCTGCATATCCAGTTTATTCCACCAGTTTGCCAGGTTTCCAAAAGCATTGTATTTGCGGCCTCTATCGTCAAAACCGTGGGTAAACTCATGCCCTATCAC
>JAUHWX010000334.1 GCA_030427285.1 Bacteroidia bacterium | reverse complement strand
TAATATCAATACCGGTGGGCTTTCCAGTTTTGGCTTCGGTTTCGTAGTCAAAAAGGTCATCCTTTATTTGAAAAGCAATTCCTAAAGCTTCACCAAAAGCTATCATTTTGTCAATAGTTTCTTGATCTTTAGTCACCGAAGCAGCACCTGTTCCGCAGCAGGAAGCTATGAGTGATGCCGTTTTTTGTCGGATAATCTCAAAGTAAATATCCTCGGTGATGTCCAGTCTTCTGGCCTTTTCTATCTGCAAAAGTTCGCCCTCGCTCATTTCGCGAACAGCGGTGCTTACAATTTTTAAAAGCTGGTATTCTTCATTTTCTACCGAAAGGAGCAGAACTTTAGAAAGTAAATAATCGCCTACCAAAACAGCAACTTTATTTTTCCAAAGTGCATTAAGCGAAAAGAAACCTCTTCGCTGATCGGAGTCATCCACCACATCATCATGTACCAATGTAGCGGTATGCATCAGCTCAATAAGAGCGGCTCCCCGATACGTGCTCTCATTGGTTTCGCCCAGCATTTTTGCGGTAAGGAAAACGAGCATCGGGCGAAGTTGCTTGCCCTTTCGCTTAATGATGTAATAGGTGATACGATCCAGCAGGGCCACATTGCTGGCCATGTAGCTCCTGAACTTGGGCTCAAAAGCATCCATCTCTTCCTTTATAGGAAGTTTTATTTGATTTAAATCACTCATTAATGGCGGCCAAAGGTAGTATTAGATTTTAGAAGTCCACAGTCGGCAGACCACAGTCCCTAGATTTTATTCAGAAACGATAGCTAGTTCATTCTTATTCGCCAATTGGCCACAGGCAGCATCAATATCCTTGCCTCGGCTGCGTCTTATTTTGGCCACTATTCCTGCTTTTTCAAGTTCATTTACATATTGATTGTAAATATCTTCAGAGGCCTTTACAAACCGTTCGTCATCGGTAGGGTTATACTCTATCAGGTTTACTTTGCAGGGTATGTGATTACAGAATTTCACCAAGGCTGCAATGTCCTCCGGTTGGTCATTCACACCTTTCCACACCACATATTCGTAGGTTACCCTTTTCTTGGTTTTTTGGTACCAGTATTTTAGGGCTTCCGCCAAATCAGCCACCGGGTTTTTGAGGTTAATAGGCATTATGGTGTCACGCACTGCATCTCTCGCAGAGTGCAGCGAAAGCGCCAGATTGAATTTCACTTCATCATCCGCTAGCTTTTTTATCATTTTGGCCAAACCTACCGTGCTTACCGTAATTCTGCGTGGCGCCATATTTAGCCCTTCCGGGGAAGTGATTTTCTCAATGGCATCCAGCACATTTTTATAGTTCATGAGCGGCTCGCCCATTCCCATAAATACAATATTGGTAAGCGGGCGATCAAAGAAGTTTTCAGCTTCATTCATCACGGCCACTACCTGGTCATAAATTTCATCAGCATTCAGGTTGCGCATCCTCTTTAGCTGGCCTGTGGCACAAAAGTGACAATCCAAACTACAGCCAACCTGCGAAGAAACACAAGCCGTTATTCTCTTCTCTGTAGGGATGAGAACAGACTCCACCACTTTTCCGTCATACAGGCGCACAGCATTTTTGATGGTGCCATCATTGCTGCGCTGCATTTCATCTACCCTGATGTGGTTAATCACAAACTCTTGCTGCATTTTCTCACGAAGAGTAAGGCTGAGGTTGGTCATATCCTCAAAGGATTTTGCACCTTTTTTCCATAGCCATTCAAATACCTGAGTAGCTCTAAAGGCAGGCTCGCCAATACTCTCAAAATATTCTTTCAACTGATCTCGGGTGAGGGCTCGTATGTCGCGCTTCTGTTCCATGGCGGCAAAGGTACGTTAAGGTTTTGAGGTGAAAATGAAACTCTAAAATGGAAATTCTAAATTTGAGATTCTGGCTTGTCCCGCAATGTTGCGGGGCCTTTTCAAGCTTCGACCGGAATGAGGCTGAAG
>JAUHWX010000122.1 GCA_030427285.1 Bacteroidia bacterium | reverse complement strand
AGCAACTTTGTGATGAAGTACATTTTGCGTGCAGGCGAGGAGCAAGGAAAACAGGCTTTTGACAAAGTGGACCTGGACAATTATGTAAGGGAGCGCACCGAATCTTCATCACAGCATGAAGATGAAGAAGATCCGGAGATTCAAATTTTTAGAAATGCCTTAGGCTTTAGTGAGCAAAAGGCGCGCGAATTTATGATTCCCCGCACTGAAATTATTGCCATGGATGTAGAGGCTGACTTGGCATCCCTTACCGAAAACTTCATTGAGTCCAACCTTTCCAAAATTCTCATTTATAAAGAAAGTGTAGATAATATTATTGGCTATGTACATAGTTTTGAACTTTTCAAAAAGCCAAAAGATATTCGCTCTATACTGCGCCCGGTAAGTTTTATTCCTGAAAGTATGACTGCCAATGAAATATTAAACTCACTGATAAGAGACCGCAGAAGTATTGCTGTGGTTCTCGATGAGTTTGGCGGTACCTCCGGACTTATAACTGTAGAAGATGTGGTAGAAGAGCTATTTGGAGAAATTGATGATGAGCATGATGTTGAAGACCTTATAGACATTAAGCTAAGCGATGCTGAGTATCGTTTTTCGGCACGTCAGGAAATTGATTACATCAATGAAAAATACAACTTAGAGCTGCCAGAGTCAGACAACTACAACACGTTGGGAGGGTTGATTTTGAATCATTTAGAAAGTATTCCCGAAAAAGGCGAGCTTCTGCATTTAGATCCTTTTATTATGAAAATAGAGGAGGTTTCCAATAGCAAAATTGAATTGGTGCATCTCAAAATATCTAACGATTAAGTAAGTTTTTTCCTTCAAACATACATTGAAGTCAGGTATATTCACCCAAGGCTATATTTCCGTTCATTTATTGATTGTACAATTGTATATTCGCAACCTTAATTTTTAAAGAGTAAATACACATGGCGACTTTAGAGCGCATACGTCAACGTTCAGGTTTATTGATTGGTATAATAGGTGTGGCTATGTTAGCCTTTATCTTAACCGACCTTCTAGGATCAGGTAACTCTATGTTTAGAGCTGATGCTAATGTGGTAGGAAAAGTGAATGGCAGAACGATAGAGTCACGAGAATTTGCCATGCGCATGGATGAGCGTGAGCAGATTATCCGTCAGCAAAACCCACAGCAAGCCCAGTTTATTACCCGCAAGCAACTAGCTGATGGAGTATGGAATGAGATTGTTCGTGAAGAATTAATGGGCGAGCAATACGATGATTTAGGATTTATGGTTTCTAGCCGTGAGTTGTATGAAAGATTAAAAGCTAACCCCTCTATTCAAGGAGCCCCTGCATTTAAAGATCAGGTTACAGGTCAGTTTAGCGAAGGTATGTTTCAGCAATACATCACCAACTTAAGAGACAATAAGGATATTGACGCGCAAGCCGCTGAGGCTTATCAGCAATGGGTTGATTTTGAAAAAGGGCAAAAGGAACTTGCACTTCAGACTAAATACAACACTGCTGTAGAAAAAGGTATTTACGTACCAAAGCCTATTGCTAAAAGTGTATATCAGTCCAGAAGTATTTCTGCCAATATCAAACTGGCGGCTTTGGAATATGCTTCAATTACTGATGAAGAAGTAGAAGTTACTGATGCTGACTTTAAAAAATATTACAACGAAAACAAAGAGGATTTTAAGGCGGAGAAATCAGCCGATATTCTTTATGTAAACTTCCCTATTGAAGCATCGGCCAGTGATAGAAAAGAATTGCAGGACGAATTGAACGGTTATATATCAGCTACTGATAGTGCTGAAAATTTTGCCTTCTCTAAAGAAGATTCCCTATTTGCAAGTAGCCGATCTGATAGTAGAGTTTTACCTGACTATTATAGAGAGGCAAAATTGCCAACCGGCTTGGATACTACTATAATGGAGCAGCCAATAGGTTTTGTAACTAAACCTTATGAGGCTAACGGGTATTATACAATTACTAAAATTACTGACAAAAGAAACCTTCCTGATTCAGTAGAAGCACGTCACATTCTTATTTCTTTCCAAGGGTTGCAAGGTGGTAACGAAACTCGTAACCAACCTCAAGCAAAAGCGCTGGTTGACAGCCTTTTGGAAGTGGTAAAAGGTGATACTTCAAAGTTTTCAGCTATTGCCAAGGAGCTTTCTGATGACCCTGGTTCTGGAGCTAAAGGAGGAAACCTGGGCTGGTTTGGAGATAAACAAATGGTAGCATCTTTTTCTAACTTCTGCTTTAGAAATGAAACCGGAGAAATTGCAATGGTGCCTTCTCAGTTTGGATACCATATTATTGAAATTTTAGATCAAAAAGGTAGTACAGAGGCTGTAAAGCTATTGTCCATCAACCGCGAGATTGTTCCATCTGAGCAAACTATTGATGATATTTATTCAGCAGCTAGTTCATTTGCAGCAAGCGTTACTGGTGCTGAAGATTTTACAGCTAATGCTGAAGAAAAAGGTTACACTCCACGTCCTGCTACTGGTCTAATGCCGTTTGATGAGAGTATCCCCGGATTGGGTAACAACCGTGAAATTATTCGTTGGGCCAATGGTATTAATAGTGACGAGACTGAAGTTGGCGACATTCAATTGTTTAACAATGGTAACTCTTCTTATGTGGTTGTGCTTCTTACTGATGCAATGGAGCAAGGGTATAGAAGCCTTGATGCTGTAAAAGAAGATATTCGCCCTATGGTAATAAACGCCAAAAAAGGTGAAATGCTTATGAAGAAGTTTGAAGGAGCAAGTGGAAATATAGATGCTATTGCCTCCGCAGTAGGTACAACAGCTGCTTCTCAGGCTGTAAACTTTGGCGCACCAAGTTTGGGTCGTTTTGGAAATGAGCCCAAGGTAATTGGTGCTATTTTTGGGATGAATGAAGGCGAAACTTCTGAACCAATAAAAGGAAATAGAGGAGTATTTGTGGTAGAGCTTACTAGCAAAACCCCAGCGGCTGAGCTTCCTGATTATTCTCAGGAGCAAAAGCAGCAACAACAAGCTACCAGAGGTAGAGTACAAGGTCAGGTTTTCCTATCTCTTAAAGAAAATGCTAAGCTTGATGATAGAAGAGCTAAGTTCTACTAGTAGAACCTAAGTTTTTAAAAATATTGAATCCCCTTCTTGGCCTAGCTGGGAAGGGGATTTTTGTTTTTTAAATATTGTTGGCTTAGTTTTCGGGAGATAATTTATGGATATTTCATGGTGTAATCACGAGAGAGGACTCTCGCGTTAGCGGGGATTTGGGGCGGCTGAAGTGAGAAATCCTGTAAGTGGTTGCAAACCCTGAGAGTGATTAATTGTAGAAAATGGACATGGAACTCACAGCTAAAATATTAAAAGGGAATATCCTGCTAGCAATCTTTGCTGGTCTAATTTTATTTGGATGTGAATCTTCAAATGTTATAGATTCTGACCTAAAATTGGTTCCCGATAATAATTTTGGTGAAGTTTATGTCAACCCGAAGAGTGAGGTTGAAATTATTTTTAATGTTGATGGGATGCAGCCATTCAATTATGTTCACATAATGTTTGCTGACCGATTCTTTGTCGTCAAACATAAAAGCACTGATAGTCTTTTAACCTTAAACCGGAAAACACTTATACCAAAAGATACTGTGGGTGTTGCATTTGAAAATTTCGAAAAGGGTCAAAATTTTCAAATGATTATGGGGACTAAACAGTCAAGTGATGCAAAAGATCTAAGCATTAATGCTGCCTTTGCCGTGAATGTAATTCTAGGGAAAAGTGGTTGAAAACCCTGCTCATGCATTCTATGTCAAAACCTTAGCTCAACCTTGCAAAGAGAAGAAACTTTAAGACCGTATCTTAGTGCCAGAGTTTCAAGCTCCTTTCTTTGCAAAGTGAAACTTCTGACTCAAAAATCAAACATATAAGGGTTCCGAAATCCAGAATTATGGTCTTACGCCCTCCTTATAACGTTTAACTTTTAGCCCTTTCCCTATAAAATCTCCATCCTATTGCTATCAAGCTTAATGAAGATAAAGAGGAGCAGGGTGAAGCCCCAAAGGGAAGAACCCCCGTAGCTAAAGAAGGGAAGTGGAATACCCACTACCGGAGCAAGGCCTATAGTCATGGCTATATTCACGGCAAAGTGAAAAAAGAGGATAGAGGCTACCGAATAACCATAAATGCGGCTAAAGGCAGATTTTTGCCTTTCAGCAACAATGATGATTCTAAAGAAGAGAAGTACAAATAGAATCACTACCACAGAGCTCCCAACAAAGCCCCATTCTTCGCCCACTGTGCAGAATATAAAGTCGGTGCTTTGCTCGGGCACAAAATCAAACTTGGTTTGAGTTCCTTCTAAATATCCCTTCCCGGTAAGTCCACCAGAGCCAATGGCAATCATAGATTGGGCGGTGTTGTAGCCAATTCCCTTTGGGTCGTGTGCTTTGCCAAGCAAAATGTTGATACGGTTTCTATGGCGATCTTCCAGCACATTATTAAAGGTGTAATCCACACTTTGAATGAACCCCACCGATAATAAGGTTAATGCTATAATGCGAACAATAGCACCTCTCGATCTTCGATAAAGAAAAATGAATATTCCGGCAATAGCCGCAATAAAAAGAAATAGATAAAGAGGACTGATAAGTAAGCTGAGTATGAAAAGAATAACAAGGGCAAAGCCCGCAAAAATGTAATTTCCGGAAAGGCCTTCGCGGTAAAAAACCAGGAAGAAAGCAGAATATACCAATGCCGAGCCCGGGTCAGGCTGTGGGATAATAATGGCCGCAGGAAGAAACACAATAATTAAAGCTACAAAACGGTCTTTCCAGCTATTCATGGAAACTCCTTTGGTACTTAGGTATTTGGCCGTAGCAAGGGCTGTAGCAAACTTGGCAAACTCAGAAGGTTGTAAACTGAAACTACCAAAGGCGTACCATGATTGGGCTCCGGCTATTTCTTTGCCAAACACAAAAAGCCCGAGTAGCGAGAGTATAGAAATAATGTAAATGGGGAAAGCCAGAGTCTGGAACAGAGTAGCATCGGCAAACATGATGACCAGGATGATAACCACCGAAGTACCTATCCAAAGTAGCTGCTTGCCATACTTTTGGCTCATGTCAAAAATGCTACTGAACTCCTCATTGTAAACAGCTGCATAAATGTTTAGCCAACCCAGCAAGGCTAGGGCGAAGTATAGAAATACGAGTATCCAATCTATATTTTGAAAAAGGCTTCCGTTACTGCGCATTACTTGTTTTCAGCTATCAGTTTCTTTTTGTCATAAACCGCGTCAAGCTGCTTTTGATATTCTTCTTTTAGGGTGCCATCAAGCATGCGCTTTTCGAGAGTTTCGCGGGTGATTTCTCCATTGATGTATTTTTCAATCATCAAACTTGCAATGGGTGCGGCCCATCGGCTTCCCCAATATCCATTTTCAACAATAATGGCAATTGCAATTTTGGGATCGTCTTTTGGTGCAAAAGCCACAAATATGGAGTGATCCTGCCCATGAGGGTTTTCGGCAGTTCCCGTTTTTCCACACATTTCAATGCCTTCTAATCGGCTGCCTCGAGCAGTACCTTTTTCAAAAGCATCAAACATTCCTTCTATTACAATGTCAAAATGTTTGGGATCAACAGTGGTGTGTTTTGGTTCGGTATAATTAGGGTCAGTTACGGGTTGCCCATTTACTTTTTTAAGAATATGAGGGGTGTAGTAGTAACCTCGATTGGCGATGGCCGCAGTCATATTGGCGAGCTGGATGGGCGTTACCAAAAGCTCCCCCTGGCCAATTCCTAGCGAAATAGCACTCACGGCTTTCC
Source organism: Bacteroidia bacterium (assembly GCA_030427285.1). Taxonomy (GTDB): domain Bacteria; phylum Bacteroidota; class Bacteroidia; order Flavobacteriales; family Schleiferiaceae; genus Owenweeksia. The sequence goes on along the minus strand of JAUHWX010000122.1, from coordinate 4,188 downwards.
AGCCAGTATATCCAAAAGCACGGTCGTAATAATCAGCATCGGGAACAAAGCCTTTTCTACCTGTAGGTAAATCGTTGTTTAGAAATTTTCCCAAGCCAAAACTTTTCACATGCTCACTCCAGGCATTCATACCTTGGTGGGCATCAGGGTAGTTTTCAATAATGCCTTTAAATGCTGTACAGAAGTAATTATTACACGATTTACTAATTCCCGTACGCAACGGAAGTGGGTAGCTTGTACCGCAGTGGCAAGCCACATGAAGCCTTCCATAGTGAAAACCATGATGACAGGTGTAGGAGGTATTTGGGGTAAGTGTACCTTCCTGTAAACCAATAAGAGCATTAACTACTTTAAAAGGGGAGCCAGGAGGGTACTCTGCCAATAGGCCACGATCATAAAGAGGTTTTTCGATGCTATCCACAAACAGGCGTCCGTAGTTTTTTGTGCGCTCACGACCCACCATAAGTTCGGGGTTATAGCTTGGACTAGTTACTAAAGCCAAAATTTCTCCAGATGATGGTTCAATGGCGACTACGCTTCCGCGCTTTCCGTTCATGAGTTGCTCACCATACTTTTGTAAATCAATGTCTATAGAGCAAATAATGTCGGCCCCAGGATCGGGAAGGGTATCGTATTTACCATCTTCAAAACGGCCCTTTACACGGTTGTGTACGTCCACCATTTTGTATTGAATACCCGCACGACCACGCAATACTTCTTCATACGATTTTTCGATTCCGGTAATTCCCACCAAGTCACCTTTTTTATAAGAAGGATGATCGGCCAAAAAACGATCGGAAGCCTCGCCAATAAACCCTGTAACGTTAGCCGCAGAATTGTATGCATAATCTCTAAGAATCCGCTTTTGCGGGAAGAAACCCTTAAAGCTGTACAGTTTTTCCTGAAGGGAAATGTAATGCTCCTTGCTCATTTGCTTTACAAATACCGATGGCTTGCGGTAACTGTAAGCTTTGGCTTCAGCCATTTTACTGATAAAAAGCTCTTTGGTGATTCCCAGTAGACCGCAAAATTCAAGTGTATCGAGGCTTTCCACTTGAAGTGGAATTACCATAATATCATAAGCGGATTGATTGCCTACAAGGAGTTTTCCGTGGCGGTCAAAAATCAACCCACGGCCAGGATACACCATCTCTTTGCGAATCACATTATTTTCTGCCGAAAGGCGAAAATCAGTGCGAATAACCTGAATGTAAAACAGGCGGGCTATAAAGATGAGGGCTAGGCCAATAAAAAAGAAATAGAATAAATACTTACGTTCCATGAATTAAATTCGATCCTTCTTTCTAAAGTTCCAGAGCTGCACCAGAAGAACAAATACAAAGGTAAAGATACTGCTCATCATAGTACGCACTAATACTGTGCCGATGTCGCGGAAGCTATAACTTTCTATTAAGAATAGTAAGAAATGATGAATCAGGATGCAAAGTAGGGCGTAGACAATGAGGTTGCCCAGTCCTAGTTTGTTTGGTTTTACGCTAAGAAAATCTTCACCTCGTTTTTGCGTAGCCACTTTTAACAGAGGAATTCTAATGTAAGCCAAAAACACTGTAGCAGCTATGTGCACACCACCGCTGTTTTCAAACATGTCAATACATAACCCTATAAGGAAAGCAAGTATCAATACTGTACTTCGCGGCACTTTTACGGGTAGCATCATTACAAATAAGATGTACACGTAAGGATTTAAGTAGCCTGAGTAATCAATATTATTCAAGATGAAAACCTGAAATAGTACCAGCACCAAAAAGGACAATATGTTGCGTGCGGTTATCATTTTGGGTCTTGTTGGCTTTGAAGGTTTTGGACCTCAAGTTTCATTTTATCTTCAATCACATATACGTGATGGATAGACGCAAAATCAGTGGCCAAGTTGATTTTTACAGCAAAGAAGTTTTGATCTTCCTGAAGGTTATAAGAATCAATATAGCCGATGGTCAGTCCCATTGGGAATAAAAGGCTTCGTGAATCAGTAACTATCGTATCGCCTTTGTTGATCTTTGCGTAACGGGGAATATCGGTTAGGTAGGCGTATTGGTAATCATTGTTATTCCACAGAACAGGGCCAAAATAGCCGGAGTTTTTGATTCGTCCGCTTACTGAAAAAGAAGGATTGATAAGTGGAATAACCGTAGAAAAATGTTTGCTGACATCTTTTATTACCCCCACAATGCCTTTGCTTCCAATTACGCCCATACCTTTTTCTACACCATGCACGCTACCTCTGTTTATAGTCATATAATTGCGGGCTTTGCGGTAGCTGCCGCTTACAATTTCAGCATCAATGTAAGTGTAGCGAATAGCATTTGAGCTATCTATAACGGTAGTGGTATCGGTGCTTAAAGGAAAAAAGGAACCTTCACTTTGGTTGCGAAGTTTTGCATTTTCCTCAGCCAGCTTTTCATTTTGATCTACCAAGTCAAGGTATTCCTCTACATCATTGGTGCGCTGCAGCATACCACCTGTAACGGAATTCGCAGAGTTAATAAATACAGATCTTTGATAACTGCGGCTGGCACTAATCCATGTAAATGCTATGGCCTCCAGAAACACAAAAAGTATGAGTATCCGGATTCTATAAAGATAGGCCAGTAAGTTGCGCATTTACAGAATAGGTTTATGACATCAGGAAGTTAAACTTACCGATATTTTTCAAGGCGATACCAGTACCACGAACTACAGCTCTAAGCGGATCTTCGGCAACGTAAACGGGTAAATCGGTTTTCATAGAAACACGCTTGTCCAGTCCACGAAGCATAGATCCACCACCAGCCATATATATTCCACTGTTGTAAATATCAGCGGCAAGCTCCGGTGGAGTCATTGAAAGTGCCTCCATAATGGCATCTTCGATACGCATGATGGATTTGTCCAATGCCTTTGCAATTTCCTTATAGGTTACCATGATTTGCTTTGGCTTCCCGGTAAGGAGGTCACGGCCTTGAACGGCCATATCTTCCGGTCCGTTTTCCAAATCATCAAGGGCAGAACCTATTTGAATTTTGATTTCTTCGGCAGTACGCTCACCAACATAAAGGTTGTGTTGGGTGCGCATATAGTAGCTGATGTCATTGGTAAAAACGTCACCAGCTACTTTTATAGATTTATCGGCAACGATACCACCCAAAGCCAAAACGGCAATTTCGGTAGTACCACCACCTATATCAATTATCATGTTTCCCTTTGGCTCTTGCACATCTACACCAGTACCAATAGCCGCAGCCATAGGTTCGTGAATAAGATATACTTCGCGGGCACCAGCATGCTGAGCAGAATCTCTTACAGCTCGTTTTTCCACTTCGGTAATACCAGAAGGAATACAGATTACCATGCGAAGGGCAGGGGGGATTAATCTCTTTTTTAAGGAAGGAATGCTTTTTATCATTTCCCTGATCATGGCTTCTGAAGCTTCAAAATCGGCAATCACACCATCTTTCAATGGGCGAATGGTTTTGATATTTTCATGTGTTTTTCCATGCATCTGGCGGGCCTGCTGACCTACAGCAATAATTTTCCCGGTAGTGCGGTCACGTGCCACAATACTCGGTGCATCCACTACCACTTTGTCATTGTGAATAATCAGCGTGTTGGCTGTTCCCAAGTCAATGGCAATGTCTTCCCTAAATAAATCAAATAATCCCATGGGGCGTTTTAGTGTTTAAAGTGACGGGTACCTGTAAATACCATGGACATGCCGTGGCTATCGCAATAATCGATAGAAAGTTGATCTTTTACAGAACCCCCTGGTTGAACAACGGATGTGATTCCGGCATTATCAGCTATCTCCACACAATCAGGAAAAGGGAAGAAAGCGTCAGATGCCATTACAGCTCCTTGCAGGTCAAATTTAAAATTTTTGGCTTTGGTTATGGCCTGTTTTAGCGCATCAACCCGAGAAGTTTGCCCCGTACCACTTGCTAAAAGCTGACCATTTTTCGCTAACACTATGGTATTGCTCTTTGTATGCTTGCAAATTTTCGATGCAAAAATCAAGTCATTATATTCATTTTCTGATGGTTGAGCTTTTGTTTTGGCCTCCATCATCTCGCGAGTGTCCGTAATATTATCTTTATCCTGCACCAAGATACCGTTTAAAAGAGAGCGATAGGTCTTTTTGGGCATCTCAAAATCTTTTAAGATCAAGATAATTCGATTCTTCTTTTGTTGAAG
>JAUHWX010000121.1 GCA_030427285.1 Bacteroidia bacterium | reverse complement strand
GGTGTAAACCACCGATGGATAACCCAACTTTGGCCGAGCAATATTCAGCTCGGTCAGTTCTTGCGGGGTGTCATTATTTACGTTTGGATTGGCATCAGCAGCGGTTGGGTTCAATTCCTGAATGCGAAGGCCATTGGGCGTGAGGTATCGTTTAAACCTACAACGCGTGCTATCTGATGGCGTACGCTCTACGGGTTCATCACCTAGCCCAGGCGAGCCACCACTTATATCCTGCATTCTCACTCTAAATTCATAATGTCCGCCATAGCGCAAATCAGCAGCTATGGGGCCTGCATTGTATATTTGGTTAAGCTGATTTTGCGCTCCACCCTTCTTCAGGTTGGTTCCGGTGGTTACGGTATTACCATCCTTATCCTTTACGGGATTATTATTTTCATCTAGCACATCACGGTGCGGATCCTCATCCAAATCAGGGTGTTTGTTTTGGTAAATATTAGCGGCTTCCTCATCGGGAAGCACCATACTTTTACCATTCCAGCCACCATAATACATAGGCAGCCAAAAGTTCGCATCCTTCCGCGCATCCGGCTGTATGGGATACACCTGAAAAGGGAGTTCTCCCGTAAAAGGCCCTAGGTTAATCGGGTTATTCAAATCTCCTGGTGCGCGAGTGAGAATCATTGGCTGCTTACTGCTCACCTGGGTTAGCGAGTTCCAGGCATTTTCAGGATTTGCAACTTCGCGCACGTCAATGTTGTAACCAAAAACCCCCATGGGCGCATCTATTCTTTGGCCAATGCCCACGCTTGTATCTTCGGCAAGCTGGCGGATGTACCATTCCAAAATGGTTTCATCTTCCCACCCAAGCTGGACTCCGCTGTCTTTTAAGGGATAATTTCCATCGCTATCTTCTTGTATAAACTCGCGGTGCCGCGGTTGAAAAGAGTGAATGATTTTGCAAAAACCATCATCATATTCAGCCGCTTCTTTAAACAGTTTATCATAATTTCCCTGATGTACCATTTGCACCGGAAACTGAATAGGTGCAAATACCTGACGCGCCACACCCGGCTCCAGCACCGGAATACGAGCGGCATATTGTTTTATGAAGTTGGCATCATCATTCTGTTGTGCTTTGTAATCACTGGTGTTGGCCAAATCAATATATAAATAGCCGCCATCAGGAAATGTATTGGAATTTACGGGCACAGAACCCGAAAATATCATTCCCGCCTGACGGGCCAAAGCTGGCTGACGAAGCAAGTAAGCAAACACTTTTCCCCAGCTTACCACATTTGTACTTGGCGTAAAATTCGGGTCAAACTTACCGGCCTTTATCGCACAGTGATAACTATCATCCAGCACAGCATTTTTATTTCTTGGACCATTAAAGTTGAATGCATTACGGTACGTTTTCGGTAAATACTTCTTTACCGAGTTTGTAAACTTTCTTGGTTTTTCAGGCTGTCTGTCCGCAGGGATATTGGTAAGATTGGCATTGCTATTTACCATGTTTACATCAGCTATGACCATGTGCTTGGCCATAGCTTCCAATATCCCACGCTTATTGGGGGTGGCCGTAACGGGCAAGGCAAATTCAGGGTGAACAGCCAAAGGTTGTGGCAATGGCGAAGTTCCAAAACCAGTAATCACTTTAGCCGTAAAGGCAAAATTGGCATCAGCAAAAGCCACGGTGCTATCAGTTACCGGTGGAGAATTTACAATGGCCGGGTTAAGCGGGTTTTGGTCGCGTGGTAGCAACACCACATTAAAATGCAAATCTGTTCCATCAAAATGCTGCGGAAAAGTGAGTATCGAAAATCGTTGAAATGGGTTCATAATTCTAAATTTTAGGTTAGGCGATTTGGCGTTGCTCTTGCCATGATTCTGAAAAACTGATGTTGATGATAAAGGCGATGCTGATATCCAAACCGAACGTTACCTGACAAGCCATATCAGTGCGAGGTTCAGCTCCCGGCAGTGTTTTCTTGCTTACCGTTCCTTTGGCTTCTATGCGAATAGTAATCGCCACGATTCCGCCCAATATTTCGGCATGACCTTCAAATAATAGAGAACCTGAAACCTCAATAATTCCTGAGGCGGCAAAGATTTCCACACCTACTACAAACAGTACGCTTACATTTCCGGCTACCGGAAGTCCAACTACGATTTGGGCTCCAAAGCCAAACTTCATCCGCAGGGATGGCCCAATGGCGGTGTCGGCTGCAATGTCCAAATTCACTTGCCCTAAAGCATAAACAGTAGCTGCAGAAATAGAAACACACATCACCGAAAGGCGGGCGTAAAAGCCAAGGAACCCACCAGCACTTGGCAGCAACTCTGCCCCTTGGCTATTTACCATCAAGGCTGCATTAAAATAAGCACCAACCCTAAGACCAGCTTCCAGTTTGAAGGGCGTATTTGGATCATTATACAACGCATCTGTTGGCGGAAACCTCAACACCGGAATCTCTTTGGAAGCCTCAAACTTATACTCCCAGCTTCCAGCCTTATTGCTCATCGCTAGTTTTATACCTCCGGCTACCGCTCCAGCATAATCTGCAGTTTGTATTTTTTGTAAAATCTCAAGAATATCAATTACAGGTTGCAGCTCATCCGCAAACTCAAGTTTTGGTTTCGGGTAAGTTGGTTCAGACCCTTTGGCCGAATCCCAAGAACCACGGATGGTCATCAATCGGCTAATGCCCGCCAAGTCTATTACCAAACCAATATTGCCCATTTTACTCTTCCAGTTGTCGGCCACATTCTGGGCTATGGAGTCGATATCAAAATCGAGGGAACCGTTTACAGCGGGGTCGTTTCCACTTGGGTTTTTAGGGTTGTTTTTATATTCTATATAAATTCTAAAGGTGCCTTCGTCAACATTTATAAGTACAAATTCAGCCGAGGGCAAATCAAAATTGGTAACATTGTTTACCGCATTATTAATGAGTTTAAATGCCTGCTGCTTGGCTCCATCCACCACATCACTAATGTCCATCAGCTCATTTACGGTTTCTCCTAAATCAGTAAGATTTCCAGTAGGAAATGGGTCTTTGCCCCCATCTTTGGTAAGCGTTACAGCATCACCAAAATCAGAAATAGCATCACCAATATTGGGAAATATGGATTTGGAATTCACTATCCTAAAGGCATCCACAAAGAGTGGAGGTGTTTTGCTGAAAAGCTTCTTCTTATTCTGTTCAAATGAAGGATTCAAAAACAAAGCTTTTTGTGTATCGGTGCTTTGAAGTATTCCAAAATTGACGGTATCATCAGATGGCGCTTTTAAAAGCTCGGTGGGATTTGCCATTCTTATTAAAACCGAATTCGGGTTTTTATCGATTTTCACATTCAAGTCTCCATCTTTAACCACTTTTCCTTCCCTAATAATAGGAATACTATAGCTCGGAGGAACTGGTGTAACCTCGCCACTTGCGGCCTCATGCTGCACCATCGTCCAAGAACCTTCTTTGGGAAGCATTACACTACCCCTTCCCGCCAAGGCAAACACAATATCGCTACCATTGCTGCCAACGGAGTTTGAAAAGTCAAATCGGTTAAGACGCATTTTTTGGGTACTCTTGGCAAGGTTCACTTCGCAGTCTATTCCTCCGCCAATGCTTCCTAACTGAGCCACAACCAGGTTTCTCAAAATTTCTGGTGTGATTGGAATACCTCGTGGCGCAGATTGTACGTAGCCCACTATGCGTTTCGAGGCCACCACATTTTTCTTTTTGCCATCAATAGTTTTTTCAACAAAACCTGCCGTAGCATCTTCTATTTCAATGTCTGCATCAAAATAGACGGGCTGTAACCTATAAATCAATGCGTCATCGGCTGCAGGATTATCCACATACAAACCATCACCATTCACTATTTTGGGCGATGTCATGGTTCCGGCTTCAAAGGCTATTTCTTCGGTTTCTTCTATATTTTGAACATTGTAAAGGCCTTTTACAATTCCTGGATGGATTTCAAATGGAGAATCCATTTCTGTTTTAGCATCAGGCACAATATTCACAAAATAGCGGAAGTCAAAGTTACCATTGCTCTCAGCTCGCCATCCTGAATCAAACCTATACACATAACCCGAGCCTACTCTGAAAATAGTAATGGTGCGCACCACCTTGATTGCCCATGGATAAATTATACTCTTTACCTGAATGATTTCATGAGAAGTACGGCCAAGCATAATATCAAACTTAGCCTGACTTGTAGAGGCAAATGCTGCGGTAGGGTTTAGCCAATTGCTAAATGTACTGGCGCCATATCCGCTAAGATCAATTCGTGTGAGGGGCACTCCCCGCTGTCTTTCCGGGTCGTATGGATTTAATAAAAATTCATCGTTGAATATTTCGGTAACGGTTTTCCCCAAGGTGCTATCACCATCACCGTTTCCGGTAAAGTCGAGCACATTATTTAGCTGGATGGTACTTCCCACAAACATGTCAGATTCACCATTTATATAAGCCTTTCCAGCATTCAATTGGATTTGGCGACCACCTCTTACTTCGTTTTCAAATTTTTCTGAATTCCTCAAAAACTCCGTTCCCTTACGGGGAATAAGCTGTCCATTTTCATCGGGACCCCGATAAGTGTTTTGTAATACTGCCAATGCCTTCAAACCAAAAGGCAAGGTGAGTAAGGACTTAGCGGTAAAATTTTGAGTGTCGTTTTTAAAGTTTTCGAACAAATAATCTGTCAAGGGAATAGGCGCCAAAGCCACGGTATCTTTTCCATTGTTTACTATTCGCATTGGTCCGCCATCATCAGGATAATAATTATAGCCTTGGTCCGGGTCTCCATTAATTGCCGATGGAGTGAGGTTTATAAGCGGCTCCCACGAAATTTGAGGAACGGTAAAGGTTTTCACATTTTGCCCCGGGCTCACCACATCCATCCCTTCTATACTCAGCGGGAAAGCATTGTTACTTTGAGTAGCTGCAGCTCCAATCGGATCTCTTTCACGGCCACGGCTCACGTCAAAACTTATTCCGAGCAAATCGGCATTAGAACTAACATCGAGTAAGGCAAAATTTTCCCTCTGTAAATGCACAGTTGCCTTATCCCATACGCCCCTATAATCTGGTGGTAAATCGCTTGACGCGGAATGTGACATCATATAAGCAGACAAATTGGGCTCAGCCTGATTACCGTCACCTGTGCCTGTATTTCTACCGCCCGTATTTCTTCGACTTGCGGCAGTTTTACCTGAGTTTGCCGCTACATATTTTCCTTTTGAACTATCTAAAGAACCTTTTTCCTGTGCTTCTTCCTCCTGTAGATTGATTCCCGAAAACTGATTAGCTCCAAAAGCAAAGTGGAACGAAACTTTTACTTCGGCTTCTTTCGGCTTCCCTTCAGGTGCTTCCCATTGAGTACGGCTTACCAGCCAATTTTGAATGGCACCAACAAAACTACTTCTGGCATAACTCACATTTTCACCACGTACATCCCTTACATTCAAACTTCTACGCAGAACACCCAAATTGGCTGCATAAGGGTCGGGCAGTGTGGGAATGTAATTGTACAGGCCAAAAGTGAGGAAGAGGTTTCCGCTTATCACAGATAAAAAATCCGAGCTTAGATTTCCAAAAAGCACACAGCCATTGGGCTTACTCACTTTAAAGAGTGCATTACTCAAGGCCAGAGAAATTGGCTTGAGGATATCTAAATTATTAGGGTCTTCCTTAAGCGCATCCTCAAGCATATTTGTGTCCAGCAAATACACCAATTTGGTGGCTTTACTCACTGACATCATCAAAAGTGAGTTTTTTGATTTTACCTCAGGGGGCAATGCATCCACCTTCACAGGACGGTCAATATCAAAATCTGCGTTGGCTAAGGTTTGCACCAATTCCTGGCCCTCGGCACTGAAAGCCAGTACCAATGTATTTTCTTGCTCAAAACTCAGTTCTACACTATTTTGAAACAAAGCTGTTTTATCCGGCCACAAAATCATTTTTTGCCGAGCCTGCTGGTTTTTAGTTTTTTCATCTAAAATAATGAGAGCGCCAGGCGCCCCCAGTATCCAAGGGTTCTGCAATGGGAATGCTGCTCCTTTCAAATTTGCCCATTTGGCATTTAGCCCTTGTTTGCATCTCAAAAGTAGACCGCCAATTCCGGCAGCAGCCGAAGGTTTGCTTACATCAATTTCAGCCACAGGCAAGCCCCAATACGATTCAGCGATTGGAGCTTTGCACCTCCAACGAGGTAGGTTTATGTTTTAAAGGAATCAGTATTTGCGATAAGCCAGCATTATACACCGGAGTGGCTTTGCCCCAATTAAATGCCATTCCATGCCCATATAAGCCCCATGAAGCAGGTGCTATTTTGTCAATACCATGAGTATTTTTGGTAAAATGAAATGCTAAAGTTTCACTCAGCTTTAACTTCATATCCTTGGCATCCTGACCAAACTTGTCTTTGCTATGCGCAGGCCCTGCTGGCTGATCTAGCTCAAGCTCAATCAACACCTTGGTGGTGGCAGTGATTTTATAAGAGCCACCCTTATTAACTGGCTTTTTACTAAAGCTTATGGTTCCACCTTTTATGGCGAGGCCTGTATAGCCATTTACCGGAGCACCATCTGCCAAATATTTGGATTGAATCCAGATGCTTCCTTTACCTAGGGTAATGGTAGTGCCACGCGTGGGCAGCACTATTTTATCTTTGATTTTGAGGTCTTTGATTTTTACATCGCGCCTAAGGTCTGCCCTTATTTCTTTTACATCTTCTGTAGCTGCAACAAAAGCCTTGCTGGCCAACTTTCTTATTCCAGCGGGCTTAAAAAGCAAAGCCGGGCTGATGTCTCCATCAAAAAATAACTTTGAGAAAGTTAATATCGGATAAAAGTCAAACCAAACTTGACGGCTATCCAGTTGAACAAATGGCCCTACACTAGCCTCTGGCTTTGCTCCGTTGGCCCATTCCGGCATTGAGCCTGAAAGCAGATTACTGAGAAAAGGTTGCTCTCTTTTGTGAACTACGTATTTTTCCTTTTTGGAACTCGCTTCTCTTGCCTTCGCTACTCTGCTAATATTCTTTAAATGGCTCGGGGCTACTTTACGAATATCATAAGCATCAGATTTTTCAAATGCTCTACCTCCACTACTCGAACGTGGCTGTGAAATTTTGCTTACCTCAATATATTTTGAAAGTCTATCGAAATCCTTTTTCTCCTGCGCCCCTTTTAAGGTAAGAGGCCCTAAAAGCTCTTCTAAGCTCAGTGTTTGGTTTGTGGTGCTCATCGGTTTAGTATTGAAATGACATCTATTTTCTAAATCCAACGAAAGCTTTAAAATGTTGTAGTCAGTTCAAAAACTATAAAACCGTGATTCTAGACAAAAGAAAACCAATGGCTTTGAAGGTTTGGAGTCACAACATATACTATTTGAGTTGAGCCATTGGCGCGCAAATATGTTGCTCTACATATTTACCGTTTAATGAAATTTAAAAGTACTGAGAAGGCTTACCATCGGCAAAATGAAATGAGTAATTGGTAGCATAAGTTTAACTATTTGCAATAGCTGTTTAAACACCATTTTAATAGGGTAATCATTTACCGAAAACAACTACCTTTCTCTTCCTAAACCTCCAAAACCAAAGCATGGCTTCATGGGAATCCATTAAAAATTCTGTAAAAACCAATGCCCGCACTCTGGAGTACTTTGTGAATGATGTGGGTAATGCTGTGGCCTTTATCCCTGAAATAATTGGTACGGGATGCCTTGATGGACTTTACTGGATCGGCAGCAAGATTGGCGCAAAACCAATATTTTCTTGGCTGGGCAATGTGCTTAAAAACAGTTGCTCCATTTTAGGAACTATCATAAAGGGCGTTTTTGGAATTAGTGCAGGTTTGCTTGGAGCTTCCATTAAGATTGTGGGAGGATTACTTACTGGTCAGGGTCCAGTCATTCTTCGCGGACTTTGGGATTTGGCCTCACCTGCTATAGGTACCCTTATTTTGGTGATTGGTAAACTAATCGCTTTGGTGCAATCTATCTTTTACCTTCAAGGTTTTGAGCGGCCGCTTAACGCAGATGAAAAAGCGGAACTTCAGAAAATATTTCACAGAGGTATGAATCTTTATTTGATACGAATAATTACAGGCCATGCCGGAATATTTGATGCAACACCCCGTGCCTTTACCTTAGGAAATACGCTGTACCTCAAAACTGATTCATTCCCAACCAGTTTATTAGTGCATGAATGCTCGCACAGCTGGCAGTATCATCACACCGGAAATCGCTATACAGCTGATGCCCTTGGTGCGCAGTGGTTTGTAGATGATGCCTACAACTGGTTTAAAGAAATTGAAAATCGTCACAAAACAGACTGGCTGGATTTCAACCCGGAAGCTCAAGCCGAATTTCTGGAAGATACCTGGAGATATGGAAGCTTAGTGGATAAAAATGGCCAATTAAAAGACTATGCCAAGGGATCCTATTATTTGGCTGACGGGAAAAACACCTTTGGAAAATTCAATTCTTCAGGCAAAGACTTAAGTAATATTGCCAATAAAGCTATTCGCCAAATACGTAGAAGTTGGTAGCACTTATCAACCATTAAGGCGCTTGGCTCATTTAACTATACACTAAGTTCAAAAAGCACTACTTTTAAGATGTTAAGCTCTAAATTAACATCAACCAAACCACAACATGGACTTTAAACCACAAAAAAGTGTAGAATGGTATGACCCGAAACAGCTAGCCAACACAGGCATCAAAGCTGTTATTTCGGGCATCTTCGGAAACTTCAACGACAAGCGCGAAATACAGGCTGCGCTTTACCAACAAGAGGATACCAAAGCCCATGATTATTCCAAAGAACGTGATGAAATTTGGATAGATTACATTTCAGATACGGGCGATGGGTTTGACGCTACCTTTACAATGGCTACGCTTTTGGCTAAAGAAGAACTGGAAGTAGATGGACAAAAAATCCCTCGTGGCAAACTACTCATAATGGGTGGAGATCAGGTATATCCTGTTGCCACCAGAGAAGAATATAGAAACCGCTTACAAGGCCCATATGCAACTGCCCTACCCGCAGATAATACAGATAATAATGGCGATCGTGCACCACACCTCTTTGCCATTCCTGGTAATCATGACTGGTATGATGGACTCACCACATTTATAAAAGTATTTTGCCAGCAACGCTGGATTGGCAACTGGCGAACGCGACAAAAGCGCAGCTATTTTGCTTTAAAACTCCCGCATAACGTTTGGCTGTTTGGCATTGATGTTCAGCTCAATTCAGATGTGGATTACAATCAAATTCAATACTTTGAAACCGTACTAAAAGAAGAAGTAAAAGAAGGCGGAAAAGTTATTCTCTGCACTGCTGAACCAACTTGGGTGTATTCCACCTCTGTGAAAAAGGATTCCAACAATAATTTGGAGTTTTTTGAGAAGAAGCTTTGTGCCATTAATGAGAGTACCACTCAACCCTATGCCAAGCAAATCCTTACCCTCGCTGGTGACTGGCACCATTATGCTCGCTATGAAAATGAAAATGGCGGCATGAAAATTACCGCTGGTGGTGGAGGTGCTTTTCTGCACCCTACTCAAAATTTACCTGAACATATTGGTGATATTTTTGGCGGTGACCTTAATCTGAAGTCACGCTTCCCCTCTTCTGGTGAGTCTAAAAAACTGTTGTTCAACAACTTTAAATTTCCCTTTGCCAATTTTAAAATGTCGCTCGTTTTGGGCGCCATTTATGCACTGGTAGGCTGGTTACTTTTTTTAAGCTTTGGCGCTGGTGTAAATCCTAATCTCGGTTTAGTTCCTTTACTTATGGAAATTCTGTTTAACCCGGGCATCTTTTTATTGCTCATTCTGGTCATTTTTGGCCTTGGTGCTTTTGCCGAAACCACGCCTTGCAACCCTAAGTTCAAAAGCAGTTTTCCCTACGCATTAGCTGGCTACCTTCACGGTGTTGGTCAGGCCACACTAATGCTTTTTTCCTTTTTACTTTTCGTAAAAATAAACCCCTACTTAGAGCCATTGTCACAGCTCAAAGCTATGAGCAT
>JAUHWX010000333.1 GCA_030427285.1 Bacteroidia bacterium | reverse complement strand
CCATCATTATAATTGCTTGGGCCGTAATTTACCGTTCCGGATGTTCCTCCACTTGAATGGGCTGACGTAGCTTGAAGGGCAATGTTTTGCTGGGCTTTTGCTGGAGAGATCCAGCATGAAACCAAACCAAATAGCAGTAATAATTTTTTCATAGTGTGGAATTTTAGTGTTAAACAGAATTAAACGCATCTATTCAATGTTAGTAAATTCCTACAACAATTCCAATTTAAAAACCTAGAACCTAAACAGATACATTGATACAAAATAAGACACATACCTCTAGAGGCCCCACTGTTATTATGTGCTTAACATTTAAATTGACTTTTTTTGAGAAGAGTTATCTCATCTTTTCAAATAAAAATTATCTTTGCCCCCCTTAAAAAGGGTCGCGTAGCTCAGCTGGATAGAGCATCTGCCTTCTAAGCAGACGGTCCTAGGTTCGAATCCTAGCGCGATCACCAGATGGATTCATCAAAGTTCAAAGCCCTTCAAGTCAATGACCTGAAGGGCTTTTTCTATTCAAGAAATTCTTTTTGATCCCATATACAGTCCTTCTTTTTTTACAATATTGTGAATAAGCTTTTCTATCAAAATAGTGGACTTAATCCAAAAGCCCGAAAACTCTAAGAATAAAACAGCGCCTTACTGCGAAGGTTTTGGCTGATCGTTCTGGAGTAAGTAAAGAATTAATTTCTCGAATTCAACACACTAGTTTATCAGTATTGCTAGTATTCCTCGCACCCAATTGAATAACCGCTTTGATTGCGTTTACATGCTGTTTGCTTACCTATTTGACAAAGGCATTACCATCAAATAATAGTACCCCAACCTAAAGCACATATAGATTGAGAAAACATTTTGATACTAAAAAAGCGGCTTTAGGGCCGCTTTTTTAGTATCAAATAGAGAGTGTAAGTTACCCTCCAAAGTCATCAAAACTTACATTTTCTGGAGGTACTCCCCAATCATCACACATCTTTAATACAGCTGCGTTCATCATAGGTGGTCCACAGAAATAAAACTCAATTTCTTCTGGAGCATCGTGCTTGCTCAAGTACTGCTCAATTACAGCATTATGAACAAAACCTACAAAACCGTCTCCAGCTTCATCATGAATATCTTTCTTTTCTACCCAATTATCTTCAGGCTTAGCATCAGATAATACCATGTAAAACTTAAAGTTAGGGAAGTTCTTTTCGATTTCACGGAAATAGTGAATATAGAACAACTCATCTTTAGAACGACCTCCATACCAGTAAGAAACTTTTCTTCCTGTCTTTAAGGTTCTAAATAACTCATAAATATGAGAGCGCATTGGTGCCATACCTGCACCACCACCTATATAAAGCATTTCTGCATCGGTGTCCTTTATAAAGAATTCTCCATAAGGACCGGAAATGGTACACTTATCACCTGGCTTAAGGTTAAAGATGTAAGATGAAGCAATACCCGGATTAATATCAGCCCAAGTATTTTTAGCTCTATCCCATGGTGGAGCAGCAACACGAACGTTGAGCATAATGTTTCTTCCCTCAGCAGGGTAAGAAGCCATAGAATAGGCACGTACTACTTCTTCATCATTCTTCATTACCAAATGACGCATAGCGTACGGGCCTTCTGCCCAGTCTTTTTCAAATTTATCTGGCTCGCCTGGATGATCCTTTGGGTGCGCTTTGATATCCATATCTGAGAACTTAACGGTAGTTTCAGGAATTTTAATCTGAATATAACCACCCGCCTTATAATCCATATCCTCAGGAATTTCTACCACAAATTCTTTGATATAAGTAGCTACGTTGTAGTTAGAAACCACAGTTGCTTCCCATTCCTTAATCCCAAAAATCTCCTCAGGAACATGAATTTTCATGTCATTCTTTACCTTCACCTGGCAGCCTAAGCGCCAGTTGTCGGCTATCTCCTTGCGGGTAAAGTACGGTGCTTCAGTGGGTAGTATTTCACCCCCTC
>JAUHWX010000120.1 GCA_030427285.1 Bacteroidia bacterium | reverse complement strand
TTATTGATGGGCGTACTTACGCAAATAGCCCAGGTATATATGACCAAAGCTTTGCAAAATGCAGAAGCCAATGAAATAACGGGATTGAAATATTTAGGGGTGATTTTTGCCTTAGGTTTCGACTTCCTAATATTTGATGTACAATATCGCCCCATGGCATTGATAGGGATAGCCATGGTACTTTCAGGTGTGATTATCAATATTATTTACAAATCACAAAAGCGTAGAAAAGCACTAGCGGCCCAAGCTGATGTTTCCTAAAATAATGGCCGTGGCAATGGCCACATTCAGGCTTTCCGTTTTTGAGTTTCCCTTTCGGGGAATGGTGACGCGCTGACTATTTTTCTTCCAAAAATCAGATGGGCCGTGCGATTCACTTCCCATTACCAAGGCCAACTTTTGTGGTAACTCTGCATCAGAAATATTTTCACCCTCCATATCGGCACACCAAAAGGAAAAATTATTGGAATTCAATTCTTCAAATATTTCGGCTTCTGAAGCATAAGAAACATTTACCCTACCCACACTTCCCATGGTACTCTGTATGGTTTTTGAGTTGTATACATCCACTGTACCAGTGGTGCAAAATATCTGCTGAATGCCGAACCAATCACAAGTTCTAATGATGGTTCCAAGGTTTCCAGGGTCACTAATCTTATCCAAAATAAGAACCTGATTACCAAGCTCGCTCTTCATTTTGGGGATGTGAAAAATAGCCATCACTTCGTCCGCAGTATCAAGCTGGCTAAGTTTTTCAAACTCTTTTGAAGGAACAATAGTACCAGCATTATGAAAAAATGAGCTTCCCTCTTTTATTAACAAATGCTCCAGTGTAAGCCCTTCTTCCAAAAGTTCGTTTACTACTTTTCTACCTTCGGCAATGAACATCTTCATCTGCCAGCGGTACTTTTTAGCAGCCAGTTTCCGCAATAATTTTTCAGTGGTGCGGGATAACATATCCTATTACATTTGCAGATTAGAATTGAGACGCAAACTTGACAAAAAACCTCTACATAATATGGATTGTTCTAGGATATTTGACCCTTCAATCATGTTCTTACACCAAGTTGGTGCCCGAGGGGCAGAGCCTACTGTGGAAAAACACCATAATTGTAGACGGTAAGAAAGGCGCGCCTTCTGAAGCTGAAAGTATCTTAAAACAACAACCTAATAGTAAATTAGGATTTAGATTTTTACGCCCCAATTTGGCTATTTACAATTGGGGGAATGGCAACGATAGTAACTTTTTCGCTAAGCTTGGTGAAGCACCTATCATTTTAGATTCATCAAAAGTAGCTACCGGAGCTAGCCAGCTTCAAGATTGGTATTTCAACAAAGGCTATTTCAAAGCTACATCCGGTTTTAAAATCGACTCCACTGGAAAGAAAAAAGCAAAAGCTACCTATTTTGTAACAAGACGAAATAGATACACTATTAATAACATTACCTATGAGGCAAAAACCAAGCCTTTGGAAGGAGTGGTAGCTGCCATTTTAAAAAAGGATAGTATTATCAAGAAAGGGATTCCTTATGATGAAGATTTGCTGGAAGCTTTAAGAAGTGAAATTACCAACTTGGCACGAAATACAGGATACTATGGTTTCTCCAAAAATTATATCCGCTATGAGGCTGATACTTTTTTAGTTGGTGATCGTATTAATATCAACCTCGTTATTGATCAGGCAAATGTAGATATTGGAGACTCAAGCTACACTGCCAGCCACAAGCAGTATTTTTTTAAAAATATTTATCTGCGCCCTGACTACAATTATAAAAAGGCGGGAGATACTCCAAAAGATACTTTAATCAGAAACAACTATTATTTAATATACGATAGCCTGCAATACAAGCCCCGCTACCTTACGGATGCCATCCACTTCGAAAAAGCGCAGCGCTATAGCGAAGAAAGGGTTCGCGAAACTTATTCTCACCTTGTTGGATATAAGGCCTTTCAGCTAAGTGATATAAACTTTGAACCTAGTGGAACTATAGACTCTTTGGGAGTGCCCGGTCTAAATGCCATCGTAAACCTTAACCCCTTGCCTAAAAGAACTTTTACTATTGAGCCAGAATTAACAACTTCAGGAGGCAACAACTTTGGTATCAGCGGAAGCATTGGCGTTATAAACCGGAATTTCTTTAAGGGTGGTGAAGCGCTAAACATAAGACTAAACAGCGGTTTGGAATACCAAACCACCATAGGCGATGCAAATAAGGTAACGCCTGCTTTTGAAATAGGAGGTGAAGTTTCTATAGACTTTCCGAGGTTTATACTTCCCTTTATAAATACTGAAGGTCTTTTGCCAAAAAGAATGCAGCCGCAATCGCAGGTAAGCATCAGTTACAATTTGCTTTCGCGCCAGGAGTTTACCCGGCAAACTTTTGGTACCAAACTTTCGTACAACTGGAAAGAGTCGCAACGAAAATCCCAC
Organism: Bacteroidia bacterium; assembly: GCA_030427285.1. Lineage (GTDB taxonomy): Bacteria > Bacteroidota > Bacteroidia > Flavobacteriales > Schleiferiaceae > Owenweeksia. Next base: position 7,615 of record JAUHWX010000120.1, on the reverse strand, counting down.
CGTGTGGATTTGATTGACATCACCTACTCACAAATTGTAGATACCACGGCAACCTTTTACAATCAGTTATCCGAAATCCAGCAGCAAGCCTTTACCTCCGAGTTTATTTCGGCCACGCGCTACACGTATACATTAAATGAAAACCTGATAACCAGAAGAAAAAACCCGAGGTATTTTAAAGGGACACTTGAACTGGCGGGAAACTTTTTAAACCTATTGGATAATACCACCAATATAGGCGAAGAAAACCCCAACAATGGCGCAACTTCCATCTTTAAGGTGCAGTATTTTCAATATGCAAAGGTTGAGCTTGATGGGCGCTATTACTGGAATTTTGCCAAAAATCAATCTTGGATAAACCGCGTGTACACTGGCTACATTTTACCTTACGGCAATAGTAAAATCCCTACTGATACTGGTGTTGCACGGGTACCTCCTTTTTCTAAATATTTTTATATGGGTGGTACAAATGATATGCGTGCCTGGACAGCCTACCGCTTGGGTGCTGGTAGAGAATTTAATACAGACTATGCTGCAGGTAACGACACTACTTTTGCCACGGGTACCTTTAAGCTCCTGGTACAATCCGAATATAGGTTTCCTATAGTCTCCTATTTGCAAGGAGCCATTTTTTTGGATGCAGGAAACATTTGGCTCACCGGTGGGCTGGAAAACGAGCAAACCGATCTAAAAATTGAAGACCTCTATGATGAGCTTGCACTGGGTGGAGGTATTGGCCTTAGGCTCGACTTCGACTTTTTCGTAATACGATTTGACGTAGGTATGAAGCTGCGAGACCCCGGCCTGCTTGAATCTAATGAAGAATGGGTGTTTTTGAGCCAGCCTGCATTTGTAAAAAACTGGACCTATAATTTTGCTCTTGGATATCCTTTCTAATGCCCTTCAAAAAATTATAAATTTGCCGCTCAAATATTACAATAGAATAAAACCATTAAATCTCTATATACATGACCCTTGATCAAATAACCCAGTTACTTGGATCTGATGCCGAAAATCTACTTACTCATGAAAGTAAAACTATTTCAAAATCGAGCCTGCACTTGCCAGGAGCTGATTTTGTAGATCGTGCTTTTGGCATGAGCAACAGAAGCCCGCAGGTACTTCGTAGCCTACAGGCATTATATGGTCATGGTAGGCTGGCCAACACCGGATATGTTTCTATCCTTCCTGTTGACCAGGGTATTGAGCACAGTGCTGGTGCTTCATTTGCCCCAAACCCTATTTACTTTGATGGTGAGAATATTGTGAAACTTGCACTGGAAGGTGGCTGTAACGCAGTAGCGTCTACATTTGGAGTATTGGGAAGTGTATCAAGAAAGTACGCTCATAAAATTCCGTTCATTGTAAAGATTAATCACAATGAATTTTTAAGCTATCCAGCAGGATATGACCAAATTATGTTTGGTAGCATCCGTGACGCTTGGAACATGGGAGCTGTGGCAGTAGGTGCTACTATTTATTTTGGATCAGAAGAGAGCAATCGCCAAATTCAGGAAGTGGCAGAAGCTTTTGAATACGCTCACGAACTAGGAATGGCTACCATCCTATGGTGCTACACTCGTAACTCGGCTTTCAAAAAAGATAAAGATTACCACGTATCTGCTGACCTTACCGGACAGGCAAATCACCTTGGGGTAACCATTCAAGCAGATATTATCAAGCAAAAACTACCAGAAAATAACGGTGGTTACACTGCTATTAACTTTGGAAAAACACACGATAAAGTTTATTCAGAACTTTCAAGTGACAACCCAATTGACCTTACTCGCTACCAAGTGGCCAACTGCTACATGGGCCGCCAAGGTTTGATCAACTCAGGTGGAGCTTCTCTTGGTGATGCTGATAGCGACATGGCTCAAGCTATTCGCACTGCAGTGATTAACAAGCGTGCCGGTGGTCAAGGTCTTATTTCAGGACGTAAAGCTTTCCAAAAACCAATGGTTGATGGAATTGAGCTTTTGAATTCGATTCAAGATGTGTATCTTGAAAAGGGTGTTACCATAGCCTAATTTAAGGCTTATAAAAATTACTAGTGGTTAGGTTTAAGGCTTCAAATCAGTGAGGTCTTAAACCTTCACACTTTTACCACTAATCATTAAAAAACAAAGATAATGGGTTGGTTTAAGAGAAATAAAGATGGGATTACCACCAGTACCAAAGACAAAAAGGAGACCCCTGAAGGCCTTTGGCACAAATGCCCAAAATGCAAGGTAATCCATTCAGTAGATGATCATGCCAAGCATATGTGGGTGTGCAACAACTGTGGACACCATGACCGTATTAATGCAGCGGAATACTTCACCTTTTTATTTGACAATGGTAAGTTTACCGAGCTTAATCCTAAAATGACATCGGGTGATCCTTTGAAATTTGAAGACACTAAAAAGTATACAGATCGCTATGCTGCTTCAGTAAAAAAGACCGGGCTTAATGATGCTGTGACAACCGGATACGGCAAGCTAAATGAAAAAGAAGTGGTGATTGCCTGTATGAACTTCAACTTTATTGGCGGCTCAATGGGATCAGTCGTGGGCGAAAAAATTTCCCGTGCTATCGATCACAGCATAAAATACAGAAAGCCATTTATCATGATTTCTAAATCTGGTGGAGCACGTATGATGGAAGCTGCATTTTCATTAATGCAAATGGCTAAAACCAGTGCTAAGCTGGCTCTATTAGGCAAGGAAGGAATCCCTTATGTTTCCCTTCTTACTGACCCAACTACTGGTGGTGTTACTGCATCATTTGCCATGCTTGGAGATATCAACATTTCTGAGCCGGGTGCTTTGATAGGTTTTGCAGGACCAAGGGTGGTAAAAGAAACCATTGGTAAAGATTTACCTGAAGGCTTCCAAACTGCAGAGTTCCTATTAGAACATGGATTCTTGGACTTTATTAGTGAAAGAAAACATCTTAAGAAAAAAATAGGCAGCTTCCTTGGAATGGTAAGTCCTGAAAATGAAACGGAAGCAGTCGCTACAAAATAAATTTTGTTTACTTTTGCACCTCATTTTTTATTAGCATAACATTTATCTAAACGATTTTGGCATGTATTTGACAAGCGAAAAGAAAGCAGAGATCTTCAAAAAACACGGAGAATCTGCGACAAACACTGGTTCAGCAGAAGGACAGGTAGCACTTTTTACCTTCCGTATCAATCACCTTACCGAGCACCTAAAGAGAAACCGCAAGGATTTCAACACTGAAAAAGCTCTAGTAAGCCTTGTAGGTAAGAGAAAGAAAATTCTTAATTATCTTAAGGATAAAGATATTGCTCGCTACCGTGCAATTATTTCTGAACTAGGTATCAGAAAATAATTTATCACATTTCGAGGAAAGGCAATTTTTTAACGAATTGCCTTTCTTCAATTTTACACACACATATAATAGACACAATACAATAGATGATTCCAAATCCCATTACCCAAGAAATAACACTAGCAGACGGTAGAACCATCACCCTTGAAACTGGCAAACTTGCCAAGCAGGCTGATGGTTCTGTTGTTGTGAAAATGGGCGGTACCATGCTTTTGGCTACCGTAGTATCTGCACCCGAAGCAAAAGAAGGTGTTGACTTTTTACCACTTACCGTAGATTACCGCGAGAAATTTGCTGCTGCCGGCCGCATGCCTGGTGGATTTTTGAAAAGAGAAGCTCGCCCTACTGATGAAGAAATTTTGGTAATGAGATTGGTGGATCGTTGCTTGCGCCCACTTTTCCCAGAAGATTATCACGCTGAAATTCAGTTGATGATTAGCCTTCTTTCTTATGATCCAGAGGTATCTCCGGATGCACTTTGTGGCCTTGCTGCTTCCGCAGCTATCGCTCTTTCTGACCTTCCATTTGATGGACCAATGTCTGAAGCAAGAGTAGGTCGTGTAGATGGCAAACTTATGATCAACCCTTCTCCATCTGATATGGAAAAGTCTGATCTTGACATGATGATCGGTGCTACCAAAGATAGCGTGGTGATGGTAGAAGGTGAGATGAAAGAAATTTCTGAAAAAGAAATGGTGGAAGCCATAGCTTTTGGTCATGAAGCTATTAAATCACAAATCGATGCTCAATTAGCTTTGGCTTCTCAAGTTGAGAAATCAAAAACTAAAAGAGAATATAGCCACGAAACACATGATGAAGAGCTTAGAGCTGAAGTGCTAAAAGCAACTTATGATAATGTTTACGCTGTAGCTAAAAGTGGTCTTCCTAAGCATGAGCGCTCTGAAAAGTTCAAGGAAATCCGTGAGAATTACAAAGCAAAGTATACTGAAGAAGAGCTAGCTGAAAAAGCTGGACTTATTAATACTTACTACCACGATGTAGAATACAAAGCCATGCGTGCTATGATTCTTGAAGATGGTCAACGTCTTGATGGTCGTGCGCTTGACGAAGTTCGTCCAATCTGGTCTGAAATCGATTATTTGCCAGGAGCTCACGGTTCTGCCGTATTTACTCGTGGTGAAACTCAATCACTGACAACCGTTACTCTAGGTTCACGCCTTGATGAAAAACGTAGAGATGGAGTAACTGAAACTTCTTCTGAACGTTTTTACCTACACTATAACTTCCCTCCATTTTCTACAGGTGAAGCTCGCCCAATTAGAGGTACCAGCCGTAGAGAAATAGGACATGGAAACTTGGCTCAAAGAGCTTTGGAAGTAATGCTTCCAGATGATAGCATCTATACCATCCGTGTAGTTTCTGATATTCTAGAATCAAACGGTTCTTCTTCTATGGCTACTGTATGCGCAGGTTCTCTTGCACTTATGGATGCTGGTGTAAAAATGAAGAAAGCTGTATCTGGTATTGCGATGGGATTGATTACTGATCCTGATACCGGTAAATATGCAGTTCTATCTGATATCCTTGGTGATGAAGATCACTTGGGTGATATGGACTTTAAGGTAACTGGTACCAAAGATGGTATCACCGCCTGCCAAATGGACATTAAAGTAAAAGGACTTTCTTATGAAATCCTTGAAAAGGCATTAGAGCAATCTAAAGCTGGCCGTCTTCACATCCTTGGTGAGATTATGAAAACCATCTCTGAGCCACGTGCAGATGTGAAGCCAGGTGCTCCAAAAATTGAAACCATGACTATTCCCAAGGATTTCATTGGTGCCATTATTGGACCTGGAGGTAAAAATATTCAGAAGCTACAAGCTGACACTGAAACAACTATTACCATCGAAGAAGAAGGTGATAAAGGAATGATCGAAATCAGTGGAACCAACCGTGAGAACATGAATGCAGCTATGGCTCGCATCAAAGCTATCGCTTTTGTTCCTGAGGTAGGTGAAGTATACACAGGTAAAGTAAAGTCTATTCAGGCTTACGGTGCTTTTGTAGAAATCGCTCCTGGTACTGATGGTCTTCTTCACATTTCTGAAATCGATCACCGTAGATTAAAAACTGTAGACGAAGTTCTAAAAGAAGGAGATTCTGTAGAGGTAAAACTCATCGGAGTTGATGATAGAGGTAAGATGAAATTGAGCCGCAAAGTACTTTTGCCTCAACCATCTGACAATTAATAGAAAAAGTAGAACAAGGAACAGTTTTTGACGTTCTTTATTATTCACAGTATATAAGCACATTTGAGATATGAGACAGCTGAAGATCACAAAACAGGTTACTAATCGTGAAACTGCATCACTAGACAAGTATCTGCAGGAGATTGGTAAAGTTGAACTGATTACGGCCGAGATGGAAGTGGAGTTGGCTCAGCGCATTAAAGCAGGTGACCAAGTGGCGTTGGAGAAACTTACGAAGGCAAACTTGCGTTTCGTAGTTTCTGTAGCAAAGCAGTACCAAAACCAAGGGCTTACCCTTCCTGATTTGATTAATGAAGGTAACCTTGGGCTTATTAAAGCTGCGCAGAGATTTGATGAAACTCGTGGTTTTAAGTTTATTTCTTACGCTGTATGGTGGATCCGTCAAAGTATTTTGCAAGCATTGGCTGAACAATCGCGTATTGTAAGGCTTCCGCTTAACAAGATTGGATCAATCAACAAGATCAACAAAGCTTACGCAACTCTAGAGCAGGAGCACGAGCGTGCACCTTCGGCTAATGAAATTGCCGATAACCTGGAGATGGGTGAGAATGATGTGAAGGAAAGCATGCGTAACAGTGGTCGCCATATTAGTATGGATGCACCACTTGTGGAAGGAGAAGACAGCAACCTGTATGATGTATTGAATACAGGCGACAGCCCTAATCCTGATGATGATTTGATGCAGGATTCGCTTCGTACCGAAATTGAGCGCTCATTAGCCACTCTCACTCCAAGAGAGGGCGATGTAGTTCGTTTGTATTTTGGGCTTGGTGGCCAGCACCCAATGACGCTTGAAGAGATCGGTGAAAAATTTGACCTGACACGTGAGCGTGTTCGTCAGATTAAAGAAAAAGCCATCCGTAGATTGAAACACACTTCCCGTAGTAAGATTCTAAAAACTTACTTAGGCTAAGATTAAGTTCTTTAAAATGATTGTGAAACCCCATTTTGATTATTTTCAAAGTGGGGTTTTTGGTTGTTTACAAATCCTCCTCTTAAAAATACTCTCCTAAGCCAAATTACATTTGAAAAACACAAACTCGGTAATTCTCATAACCGAGAATCATAAAAAAAGAGGCTTGAAATTTCAAGCCTCTTTTTTTATGTGTTAAGAGTTAGTGAATAATTAAGACAGTTCGTCAATACCTCTCTTGCTTGCTTTCATATGCTTATTATTTAACATGGTTCAATATTAAGTATTATTTCTGATACAACACTATATTTTTAGTCCTTAAGTTCAAAACTCATACCAAATCCTTGATGAGGTAGTATAATATCCTCCTTATGACTTCTGCATATCTGATTCTTAACTTCAACATGTTGTGGTTGGAATTTGTTCACCAAACCAATATTAAAAAACGAAACGCAAACATTTTCCGGAAAACTAATTACTACATCCATGTTTCTTGTAAATCTCTTCATCCGGAAAAGTTTGTAATTCTCATTTTTCAAAGAATATCGTCTTTTATACTTAGAATGTATTTTAAATGGTCCACTCCCCTTTATAGGAATTATATATTTTGACACTTTCGGACTACCCTTTGTACTTTTGCCCTCTTCTATTTTAGCCTCTTCACCGTCTATTTTGAAAAACTCAAGATCATTAATAATTTCTGCAGAATCGTCCTCTTGACTTATGCTTGCCTCTAATGACAATTCGATTTCGCTAACATCTTTATTTAAAACTACACTGTACTTACAAGTTTGAGTATAACTTATTTGAAAATTTTCATTTATCTCTTCTATACTAACTGTAACAATATAATCTTCATAATAATAATCTTCATTAGTAGGAAAATAGGTGTTCAGGATGCGATTCTCAATACTTTCACTAATATTTGGAAATTTCCTTTTGTAAATTGTTTGAGAAATTGTTTTCCATAATTCAGGTAAGTCTCTTCTGTTTTTCACAAAATCAGTACCTAACATTACCTTCTCTATCTCTTCTTTAAACAGTCCAGTAAACTGAATAGACTTCAGAACTGCCGCAAAAATACCGGAAGACAAAATAGCTAAACTTGCCTTCTCGATAATATCAATCAGTT